>JALSTN010000150.1 GCA_026983735.1 Saprospiraceae bacterium
GGCAATGTTGCTTCTTGGTATCCAATGGAGTTAGTTGATAAAAGCATACTTAAGTCTTGTATAAATGCAGGTGATAAAAAGGCATTTTACGCCTTGTATAAATCGTGTTATAATTACATGATGAGTATAATCGTGCGCTATTCAAATGGAAGTCAAGACCAAAAGTGGTTATTGAATCAATGTTTTGCCAAGGTGGCACTTAACCTGGATAAATACGATATTAATCAACCCTTCAAATCGTGGATGAGCCGGGTAATGGTCAATGAAATATTAGACCACAAGAGAAAAGAAAAACGAAGGGAGGTTGCTGAATCCAAGTACAGTAGGGACAAGAACCACACGATTACCTTCAATTCAGGAGAAAGGGATCTACAGCTTAATGACTTATTAAGTTTATTGGACAAACTGCCGCCGCAGACCAAAATGGTATTCAATATGTACGCTATTGATGGTTTTAAACATCGAGAAATCGCACAAAAATTGAAGATTAGCGTAGGGACATCCAAGTGGCACTTGGCACAGGCTAGAAAACAATTACAAGAGTTGATCCAGGCAGTTGAAGAATTGCCTGAAGAATTCAATCCAAATCCTGCATTAGAGAATGGGTATAAAACTAAATTATTCAATAAACAGTAAGAGAGAAGGGAGTATCAACTAATGTATAATGGAATCAAAAATAAGAAAATAATTATTGAGATAAACAATACGCTTTGGGTTAAAAATGAGTATCTGATGAGGGAACAAACCAATAACATAGATGAACGCTTTCGGCAGGGTTTTGAAAACCTTGAATTTGAAGGTATGGAGGCACAATGGGAATCCGTATATGCCACCTTGGAGTCCAAACGCAGACGCAGGTTTGGGTTCTGGATAGATTGGAGAGTGGGAATGGCCCTGTTTATACTGCTTCTGATGGGGAGTGTGTATTATTTTCTTCGTCCGCCTACTGCACTTCCGGCAGTTGAAATTCGCTCTCATAAATCGGTTAAAAAGGACGAAAATAAAAGAATTAACCCTAGAATTTTGGCATCCACATCCCCAAAGAAGACCTCAGATAATCCCCAATATTCAAACCGGCATTCCACGTTAAAGAGTCATAATATCTCAAGTTCAACCCGTATCGCGGATGTAATAAAAACAGACAAACAATCTAATACCAATGAAAGGAGTTTAGCTTCTTCTTATGAAGAAACAACAAGTTCTCAAGTTCATCATAAGAGTGGCGATAGGAATAGACTTGCACCATCCCCTCCTATACTTCAGAAACAAACATCGGAGCCTGTTCAGTATGCAGTTCAATTGGAAGGCCATGTGATGGAGGGAATTTCAAGTAATCGGTATCCTTCTATTTCATTGCCCCAAATGAGTAAATTTGAATCGGCACACCCTGTAGAGATAAAAACAAAGCATTTTAGAGGACATTGGGAAGGTAAAGAGATATTCTCCCTTATATCTTCTCCACAGCAGATTTCCGGAGGAGGATATACCGGCTTCCGGGGAGGGGTTCGTGTTTCTTATTCGTTTTCACGATGGGCTTTTCTCTCATCGGGATTATCGGTCCTGTATAAACACAATGCGGCTGGATTTAATACGGTGGTAAGCCAGTCCTCATTTGGGTTGCGCAAGACGACATCCTATTATGGAGTTGAAGCCCGCCATTTGCAGTATTTATATGCGCCTCTTACTTTAGGTATGAAATGGCAAAAACACCGTATTGAGGTCGGCGCCGGAATAAATTATTTTATTGGAGCCTATGGAAGGATAGCAAAGATTAACACGGAAGGCCAACCTATTGAAGAAGTGGGAAAAGGGTGGATAAATAAGCGGTATTCCAACCATTTCATACCTGAATACAATCTCTATTATAGTTATGAGATGAAACGTGTAGAAATAGGGGTTTCGCTGCATTATAATATGAAGTCAACGTATCCCACTTCCTCGATTTTAGTCGGAGGAGCAAAGGATAAAGTTACCATTGGATTGAACATTTCATATCCTTTACATCTGTCATTCAATATATAAAATGAAGTAGGGTATGATTATAAATTTTTTAAAAAGATGAAAAAGAGATTAATTTATATCAGTTTATTTTGGTTCCTCCTCGGGTGTGATCCGATCGAGGTCCCAAAGCCACAAAATCCCACGCCGGTATTTGAGACAACTATGAAGATTAATGGACGGGATATCAGCCTCACAGTAGGGAAGGACAGTATCGTGAATACACCTACCTATGCCATTCAATCCGGCCATCGTTTAGAATACCTTTCAGCGATTGAAAAGGAAGGGTGTACACAAGGCTGCGAACGATTTTTATTCAGTTTTGTAGGGGATACGCATTATGATAAAGGAACGTATAATTTTGAAGATGCATTTCATAAGGGGGAATGGGATTATCGTTGGACGTATAACAAGAATCGATATCAATTAGAAATCAAAGTATCCGGGGCTTCAAAGTACTCTTATATGGAAAGATGGATGATCGGAGATCGGGTTATTAAAAACTGGCAAACGATCGAAGATCATACTTCAAGACGGGTTGTTTTGGAATTGGGGGATTTATCATCAGGTGGATCGTTTGAATTATGTCGGCACATACGAAGAAAGAATAAACCTGTACTCGTACAATTGGCTTCGTGCAAAACCATAAGCTGGGAGGATCTGAACAAGGATCTTTCCAAGGATAGTTTGCAGGTGTCTATTGTTATTTTTAAAGTATTGAGAAATAATAACTATAAACTTAAGGCAGTGCCCCACGGCATTAAAGATCAAAGAAATCTAAAATACGTGTGGTCCAACTCAAGGGAAGGTAAACCCAGTATAAAGGTAAATGGTCTTACGGGGAAAAAGTTTCGAGTTGAAGTGACGGATAAATCAACACAACATACCGCTATCGCCTATTTAAGAGCAGATGCGGAAGTTTCAAAAGGAGAGTTATCACGACTTCCCGTTGCTACTACCTACTGGATAAAAGCCTTTTCAAGGGGTAAAAACAAGGATAGTGAACAATTGGGTAGGGTTGTATTGAATTATGTAAGTTCAGATGGAGTTAAGTATAGCTCATCGGTGTATCAGCAGCCGGAAGGGAGTTATTTCAGGGTAAAATCAATAGGAGATTTTGTAGATGAATCTAATCAAAAGGAGTATAAAAAGCTAAAGGTCGAGTTTGCTGGCACCTTATACTCCAGACAAGGAAGCATAGAAGTAAAGGAGGGAAATGCGACAATAGCACTTGATTATCCGAGGTAACTTATCCTCATACGTAATGTATACTTTTTATCTCAAAGAAATAAGATAAGGGTAAAATGGTTTAGGAAACAGATCTGTATCCCTACAGTGTATGAGGAAGAATCCCCCTCCCCCGGCTCCACAGAGTTTGATATGAAAAGCATTAGAGTTGAGTCCATCTTGCCAAAGGGGTAAAATATGTGAAGGAATCATGGGTATGAAATGTTCGAATTGGAAACGACTGATAGAGGTGAAAGCAGATTGAAAAGATTCATAACTCTGGTGTTTTAACGCAGTTATGGCGTTGTGGACCCATTTTGTCAGCTGGGTATTAATTTTATTTTTAAATTCCGGTTGGGTTAATTTTTGTTGATAGATGGCGACGAGAGAGGAGGTATTTCTGGGACGTAGGGCATCTAACAAGTATAGGTTTTCGAATACAGTATCATTTTGAATTGGATCTAAGGATAGTAAGGATCCATCGCTTAGTTTTTCAACCGGAGATTGTAGGAGGCTTATCAGGGGATCTAATCCGGAACTCTGACCGTGAAAATAGGATTCCATTCTAGCTAAATATAACCGAAGAGGCTCAATAGGAATATTGTTACTATCCGAACTATATTTATCCCAAGTCGCTGCCACTAAAGCCCCGGAGCTACCCAATCCATATCCATTGGGTATGTCCGATAGAAAAATTGTCCCCCGATTAAATTCATAGGACATTAGGTCCAAATCCAGAACATCGTGCATGTTGTTTTCCTTCAACCATCTTAGATAATCTAGAAGACGGGGATCCGAATGCTGTCCGGTTGACCAATGACCGGAGAATTTATAGAAAGGGATAGCTAAGGCCGGAGAGCCGTTAATCACAGAATATTCACCGAATAAAAGAATCTTAGCAGGATATTTATTTTGCATACGAATTGCAAAGATAGGACAGACCGAGGATTGAGGCAAATCTTAAGAGCAGGAACTTAAAGCACACAAGCAGTATCAAAAACGCGTCAAGGAGGGTTAAAAATAAAGAGTATATTTGGGGTAAAATAAAAAACCAATTGAACACCGCGGTACGATAGCAGCAGAAAATTTATAATACATTTAATTTCAATTTATTAGAAATTTTTAAAGATATGAAACAGGATAGGCGAAGGTTTATACGGACATCTGGTTTAGCTTTAGGGGGGTGGATGACACGATCGATGGTACATTTCCCATCATCAGATAGGATAAGTAGGATTTTAAAAGACAAATCCGGTCTTTCTATAGGACAAATAGCGGAGGATGAAGCATTTTGGAGAGCCATTCGCCAAGCCTATACAGTATCATCCACTATACTTAATCTAAACAATGGAGGTGTGAGTCCACAGCCGTTGGTCGTACAAGAAGCAGTAGAGCGATACAATCGATTTTCCAATGAACTACCCTCTCATTATATGTGGCATATATTAGACAAGGGAAAAGAAGAGATACGTAGGAAGTTGTCGATAGTAGCCGGTTGTTCGCCGGAAGAGATTGCGATCAATAGAAACGCTTCAGAGGCTTTAGAGACGATTATTTTTGGATTGCCATTGAAAGCGGGGGATGAAGTGATATTGACTCGACAAGATTATCCCAGTATGAAAAATGCATGGTTGCAACGGGAGCAGCGGGAGGGTATAGTCTTAAAATGGTTAAATTTTGATTTCCCGATAGAGGATGAAATTGCGATTGCAGACCGGTATGTAGCGGCGATGGGTCCTAAGACTAAAGTTGTACATATTACACATGTCATCAATTGGAACGGCCAGATAATACCTGTAAAGCGGATAGCAAGTCAAGCGAAGGAAAGAGGCATTAAAGTACTGGTGGATGGTGCGCATAGTTTTGCTCATTTAGACTTTAAGATACCGGATTTGGAATGTGATTATTTTGGAACGAGTTTACACAAGTGGCTGTGTGCTCCATTTGGAACCGGTATGTTGTATGTAAGGAAGTCGGAGATCCAATCGATATTTCCTCTACTGGCATCAGAAGATCCCTTTTCCTCAGATATTAGAAAATTTGAGCATTTGGGTACTCGATCTATAGCCATAGAGCAAGCTATCGGACAAGCGGTAGATTTTCATAATTTAATCGGTATAGAGCGGAAAACAGCGCGATTGCATTACTTGAAGAAGTATTGGGCAGATCGAGTACTTGAGCATCCTAAGGTATCCTTAGGGACTTCGTTGGATTCCCGTTATTCCGGGGCGATAGCTCTAGTCAATATAGAGGGTATGGATCCAGGCAAATTATCTGCCAGACTACTCCACCAATGGCAAATACATACGGTTTCTATGGTGTATGAAAATATCTCCGGTGTACGGATCACCCCCAATGTTTATACCTTGACGGAAGATTTAGATCGGTTGGTAGCCGCTATTTTAAAATTGGCGGATGCGTAATTTTATGTACTCCATCTAGGTTGATTATTCTTTGAAGTCGTGCATTCCAGCACTTCCGCGTTTGATGAGGTAAACACCTGATATAATGAAGAAAAGGGCAAGAAAATGCCAAACACTTAAATGTTCGTGATCCAATACCCCCCAAAAAATAGCCACCACAGGCAATAAATAGCTGACAGATGAAGCAAATACTGCATCTGATATTTCTAACATTTTGAAGAACAGGGTGGAGGCGAGAAAAGTTCCTATAATAGAAAGGGTTAGGAGTGCCCATATGGAAACATTGGCATCCGAATGGGTAGTTAAAGTAGAAAGAATACCTGTTTTCCATAGCGCCCAAGCACTGGGTAATAACATAAACACAAAGGGAATACCGGCAATAGAAATTGGACTGTAGCGTCCTTTGAGCTGGGTTTCAACAACATTGCCAGATAATCCATATAATGCAGTAGCCAATACAATTAACAAGGACCACAAAGAGAGATGAATCTCCTTACTTGTGGTATAGAGTATAATCATGGCAGCTCCTAAAAACCCAATAAGGACTCCTATCTTTTGAGTAATAGGGACGCTTCTGTGTTTGAAAAACCAGAGCCCTATTAGCAAAGTAAATATAGGGGTAAGTGTATTGAGTAAACCAGCCACAGCACTTTCAATATGTGTTTCCGCAAGTGCATAAAGGAAAGCCGGCAAAGCATTACCGGCAAGAGCGACAATGGAGAAGGACAACAAATCTCTATATTGAATACTACGCAACTTATAGGCAACGACGGGTGTAAAAGCTACTGATGTAAGGAAGACACGAGCCAAAGCAACCTGTGTAGGAGTAAAAGCTAGAAGTGATTTTTTAATCAAAATAAAAGAACTTCCCCAAACCAGGCCGAGAAAAATAAAAATAAACCAGGCTTGAAGGCGATGATTGTTTTTCATTATGGGCAAAATCTATACCTCAATTTAACGATAGAAATGGATAATTGTTGGAATGAATAACCCAATGAGAGCAGGATTTATTGACCGGAGTTCATGAGTTCTTCGATTTCCTCTATTTCAATAGGGATATCGGACATAAGGTTGATAGGATGATTACCTGAAATGAGAATATCATTTTCAAGTCTGATTCCCAAGCCTTCTTCAGGTATATAAATTGCCGGTTCACAAGTGACGATTACGCCATCTTGAAGAGGGGTATGCCTATCATTTACATCATGGACATCAAGACCCATATGATGGGAGGTGCCGTGCATATAATATTTTTTATAGGCAGGGGATTGAGGATTTTGGTTGGCGATATCTTCTCTTGTAATTAATCCGAGATGAATGAGTTGCTGCTCCATTAGTTTGCCCACTTCTTTTTCATACTCATCAAGTAAAACACCGGGTTTAAGTAGTTGAGTTGCTTTGTTTAAAACGTGTTGAACTGCTTTATAAACTTGTTTTTGACGCGGGCTGAAGTGACCGTTAACAGGAATACACCGAGTGGTATCTGCAGCATAATTAGCGTACTCAGCTCCAAAATCCATTAGGATGAGTTCTCCATCGGAGCATTGATCGTTGTTGGCGACATAATGTAGGACGTTGGCATTAGCGCCAGAGGCAACAATCGGGTAGTAGGCATAACCATTCGCTCTTCTTGAGATAAATCCATGGAGAATTTTAGCTTCTATTTCATATTCCCAAACCCCTGGTTTTACAAAAGAAAGGATATCATAAAAAGTATCTCTGGTGATAGAACAAGCTTGACGAATAAGATCTATTTCTTCCTGGAGTTTAACTGTTCTCATGCGCCGGAGAATTGGTTGAGCGCGGAGGAGTTGATGTAGCGGATAGTTAGATTGTATGAAATCAGCGAAACGCATACTTTTAGAGCGAACAGGGGTGGAAAATTTAGGTTGCTCATTTTGATTGATATAGATTGAGGAGGTGTATTGAAGGAGTTGACGAAGTAAATTGTCAAAGGAGTCTGTCCAATGTATATGTTGAATGCCAGATATCTCTTGAGCTTCACGCAAGGTAAACTTATGCCCTTCCCAAATCGCAATCTCTTTATTGGTTTTCTTAATAAAGGCCAATTCCTTCCACTCCTCTTTAGGAGCATCCGGAAATAGCACAAGAATAGAGTCTTCTTGGTCTAGTCCGGATAAGAGAAAAGTGTCGGAGTTTTGACGGAAGGGGAAGGTTTGATCTCCGTTTCTAGGCATCTCGTCATTTGAGAGAAAGATGGCAATAGCCCCCGGTGTCATATGCTTCGTAAATTGGGCACGACGTTTTTTAAAGAGAGAGGAAGGAATGGAAGGATATTTCATATCTTTAAAATTTTCTAATAAATTGATAATAAAAGTATTATAAAATTTTTGCAGCTATGTAACCGCTGCGCTCTCACATGAATTTTTTCATAGTGCCTGACCATAAAGTGCTTAATGAATGAAAGTAGTAGATTTTTGATGAGATTTTTATCTTTTTTTAGATCAGTGATGCCTGAGTATCATTGATTTAAAAAAAGTGAAAATATCGCAAAAAGATACGCTTTCAGCATGAATGTTTTTATGGTCAGATGCTATCGACATACTTCTGTGTGAAATTTATGTTTAATAAAATTCATGTTCGTTTCATATCTTTAATTCTTTTGAAAAAGGATAATAATAGGATCACAAGAAATCTATACTTAGAAAAAGGCATTGAGAAATATACAGAAATGCAAAGATATTGGAAGGATCGAGACTTTGAATACTTTCTGATAAATTTCTAAAATTATCAAGTCCCGTCTATTATAATCTTTCGAACACTTACAAAGATAGAATAACCACAACCGATATTTTAGTTATATTTAAATCAAAAATAGAAGCAATCCCTAAGTATTTGCACAGGAAAAGGCCCAATTAATGCACGATACATTTATCTTTTATTGGAATAAAGGGTAATTATAATAAGGTTATGAAAGGTAGCTTTGAAAGGTTGGTGTTTTGAGCTTACATAGGCAAAAAATTTACATAAATGATTGATATATGTTTATTTATGTGAAATTCAGAGATATAGCATTGTTTTAAAAGCAATTAAATTACGAATTATCTTAATATAATGATAATCAATTAGAAAGAACAAAAAAAATTTTGATACGTGGAAGAAAAAAAAGTGTATTTTTTTTATACAAACTCAATATCTTCTTATACATTTGCGCCACCTAACAACATGATTGAAAGCTTTTGAAAGATATATTATATATTTAACAATATAAAAAAGATTTCATAAGGGATGAATAAAGATTAATTAGGTGAATAATATGGGTGTGTGGCGTTTAGTTGTGCAGTTGTATGTATATGCCTTAAATTAAAAAGGACAAAATAATAAATCCAAATTGTTTAACATAATGTATTCAGTATAGTAACTACCCAACAATGGGGAGGTATTGTATGAGTGTACAAAACATATTAGCCATGAAAGTTTTTAACCGATTAACGCTTTTTTTACTTATCCTATTTTTAACAAGTAATAAAAGTAGTGCAAGTATTACATTTTCAAAATCTGTCATCAGAATATCCAGTTCTGATAATCTCAAAGACCAATTGTATTACACTTGGGAAGTAAGAAAGATGAAGCTAAAGGAGGAGATTTCTCCATCAGCTGCTAAAATTCTTACTACTTGTAAGGTATCGGCAACAACATCAAACTGTAGTGCGACTATTCATTGGTCAGATTATTTTATAGGTGATTGTTGTAATCATATAGATATTAATGGTCCGGGTGGATATAGTCACTCCATTACTGTGACAGGATGCAATCATTGTTATGTAAATGGCAGCGAGTCATTGGGAACATTGGCTGCTGGAAATTATACTTTCACCTCTTATAGTTGGGGTGATAAATGTGATAACGGTAATTTTACCGTAAGTTGTAATAATAATACTGGAGGGAATACTGATTTTGAGATTTTATGTGGGGAAGGAAAGAGGGTAGATGTATATGGCGGTGGAAATGGAAATTGCTCGAATAATCCCGATATAAAAGTCTTTGTTCCCAATTCGGGAAATGTCTACAAAAACGTTGTAGAAATCGTGTATAAGAATAACTATCCGGGGAGTAGTGTAACCATTGAAGATAACAATGGAGTAACATATACATTACCAGAGGTGTATAGCTCCTCATTTAGTAGCTGGGTATATAGAAAGGAGATTACCGGTAGCAAGGATTGGTTTTCACATAATAATCAAGCAGGAGGTGGATGTGGAAGTGGTCAAGGCGTGCAATCCATGGTTGTATATGCCTTTAGGAATACAAGTCAACCGTTTTCTCAAGTTGGTAAGTTTGCGTCCGAGTCGGGATACAACAACATTGTATCCTTTAATATTGATATTAGTAACCTTCAAGACCCCAATAGTTTTGAAAGAAACATGACTGTTCAAATTCCCATCAGTGAGTTGTCCAATGATGGTCGTTATTTAAAAGCAAAGGTTAAAACAAATGGGACGAATCCCAGATCGGGAGTTAAATACATTTGTGGTCCGGATAATAGTTTAAATGGTTGTTGCTTGAATATTATAGAAGTACAACTTAACGATGTTAGTCCTAATGCTACGATGGTAACCGTTGAAATAGATACAAGAAATGGTCAGAATGCCGGGAATCACGGTTGTAGTAGCAATGATGGGCAATCCTGGATTATGGGCGGTATCACGACGGTATCAATGGAATGTCGGGGAGAACGTCCAAAGGATTGGAAATTGTCTTGTAATGATCAGATAAAAGTTGATGTATTTGGAAAGGGTGCAAATAATTGTAGTGGTGATCCCGATGTAGAAATTACTATTCCATATCATACCGATGTAGACTCTATTTATGCAGAAGTGGTTTATAAGAATAATACCCCGGGTAATTATGTAGAAGTATTTGACCAAAATGGCTATATATATTATTTGTGGGAGCACACATTGAATAATTATAATGGTGCCACAGTATACAGTGGAAAATTACCGGGAGGTTCAATAGAATCCTTAGCGACCAATGACCCATCTGGTAGTTGTGGATCCGGAAACGGACTTCAGTCTCTTGTTGTTTATACCTTCAGGGATGTAACCTACAATTATTCCAGTGCTGGAAAACTTACAGCAACAGGAGGATACAATAACACCAAAACTTTTACAATAGATATCCCCACAGACCCCAATCCAAGGAATTTAATCGTAAAAGTTCCCATCTCTGAATTAACGACAGACAATCGCTATTTGACTGTTGATGCTTCAGCAGGTGGTGTAAACAATTCTAAAACAATATGTGGTCCGGATCCTAATCTAAATAGTTGTTGTTTAAATATTGTAGATGTTGAGTTAAATAATGTACCGGGAAATACTAACCAAGTTACGATTGATGTAAAAACAAGTTCTTCTGATAACCCAGGAACATGTGCTGGAGGCCCCGGCCAATCTTGGGTGATGGGAGGATTTGTAAGTGTAGACATTGAATGTTTGGAAGACTGTGGAGATCTATTGGTGAATTTTAATGGTACATGTGCTGATGGACCGGATTCCTTTGATCCACATGAAATAGCAGAATGCTTAAAAGATGTATCAACCTTAGCTCCTGAAAGCTCTTCTAACGCATCTTGTAATGATGATATCATTTGTATGGATGCGAATTATAGGCATTGGACCTTTGAATTTACCGGACGACACAATGTAGATGTAACGGGGTTAAAAGCTACGTTTATTTATCCCATTGAATTTTCAACTCCAGGAGGTGAAAATTCCAGTAATTGTCCTAAGATTTTCCAGTATCATGTAGAGTTCTTTAAGAATAATACTTTGGTTGAAACAATAAATGGAGAAGTTCCAAGTGACTACGAAGTGCTGGAATATATTTATCTAACAAATACTTTGCACTTAAATCCCAACGACAAATTAACGGTTAAGATATGGGGTGATCCGATGTCTAGTGATTGCGGAATTTTTGAGACGAAAGGGGTAAAAGTGATAGGATGTTGTGGAGCAGCTCCCATTGATTATGGTGATGCGCCCGCTTCATATGGAGAAATTTGTGTAGATATTGATTGTGGTTCCCCCTCATTCTTAGGTACCATTCCAGATGGGGATAGTGGTATGCAGTACAGTAATAATGCGGATGGGGATGACAATAATGGTACAGATGATGAAGATGGGGTAACCTTTATGGGTGGGATTAATCTCACTCCGGGTCAGACAAAAACAATATCTATTACTTGGGAAACGGATGATGTAGATAGTTATATATCCGGTTGGATCGATTTTAATAATGATGGTGATTTTGATGCTTCGGATAAAATAATTGATGATTACAAAGTTGGGTCCTTTAATGGCACACAAACAGGATCACATAATTTTCAAATCAATATTCCCTCCTCTGCGATATGTGGTACTAGCTATGCTCGATTTTTAATCGTGAGTGATCCCAATGGTGGACCGACTGGAATGTTGTGTAATGACCCAACTTGTAATGATGGTGAGGTAGAAGATTATAAAGTAATTATTGAAAGTGGGGTCAATGCCAATGCCGGTCCGGATGTAGATATTTGTAATGGAAGTTCTACGTTACTTTGTGCTTCGGGCGCTGGAGCTGGGGGCAGTTACCAATGGAGTAATGGATCTAATTCACAGTGTATCACAGTATCTCCAACTTCTACTAAAACATATTCTGTCACTGTTACGGATTCTCATGGCTGTACTGATGAAGATGACGTTACAGTAAAGGTAAACCCAAACCCCTCCGTTACGATAACCAAAAATAATGCAACCTGCGGACAAAGTAACGGAAGTGCAACAGCCAATCCTACAGGTGGAACGGCTGGTTACACCTACATGTGGAGCAATGCGAAGACGACGAAGACCATCAGCAATCTATCGGCAGGAACTTATACGGTCACAGTAACGGATAGTAAGGGCTGTACAGCAACAGCGAGCACGAACATAGGCAATGAGACAGGGCCTACCGCGTCAGCAACAGCAGATCCGGAATTTTTATGTTACAAATCCGGCAGTTCAACGTTGACCGCAAGTTCAACGGGCGGGACAGCTCCGATAACGTATACCTGGGATCATGGCTTGGGCACAGGTGCAGTGAAGACAGTATCGAATCTCACTACGACGACGACGTACAAAGTCACAGTAGAAGATGCGAATGGATGTACCGCTACGGCTACGGCGACAGTAACGGTCAATCCGGAGTTGATCGCAGATGCAGGACCGGACGCAGAGATATGTTTGGGATCGAGCACGACACTAACAGCAAGTGCGACTGGTGGAACACCCGGATATACATATGCGTGGGACAATGGCTTGGGTACCGGAGCGAATAAAACAGTGAGTCCAAATGCTACGACGACGTATAAAGTCACAGTAACAGACAGCAAAGGCTGTACAGATGAAGATGCGGTTACGATAACAGTAAACCCAAAACCCTCCGTTACGATCTCTAAGAATAACGCAACCTGTGGACAAAGTAACGGAAGTGCAACAGCCAATCCTACAGGTGGAACGGCTGGTTACACCTACATGTGGAGTAATGCAAAGACGACGAAGACCATCAGCAATCTATCGGCAGGAACTTACACGGTCACAGTAACGGATAGTAAGGGCTGTACAGCAACAGCGAGCACAAATATCGGCAATGAGACAGGGCCTACCGCGTCAGCAACAGCAGATCCGGAATTTTTATGTTATAAATCCGGCAGTTCGACGTTGACCGCAAGTTCAACGGGCGGAACAGCTCCGATAACGTATACCTGGGATCATGGCTTGGGCACAGGTGCAGTGAAGACAGTATCGAATCTCACTACGACGACGACGTACAAAGTCACAGTAGAAGATGCGAATGGATGTACCGCTACGG
>JALSTN010000151.1 GCA_026983735.1 Saprospiraceae bacterium
AAAAGTACCTTCTTTATCCAGAAAACGCCATACCCATTTTCCTCCCGGCAAGGATATTTTGACAATATCATCTGACAATTTCATACGAGGTTTTCGGTCAAAAGAAGACAGTTTATATACACCTCCCAATGCCGGACAATCATAGGAGGTGACTAACCTTGTCCCGACCCCAAATCCATCGATAGGTGCATGTTGGAGGTTGAGACTTCTGATGAGCAATTCGTCGAGTTGATTAGAAGAAAAGATCTTGACATAAGGCATTCCTGCATTGTCGAGCATATATCTGGCCTGTTTGGATAGATAGGCCATGTCCCCACTGTCGATGCGTATAGCTCTAAGTCTATGTCCTTTTTCTTCCAATTCTCGGGCGACAAGAATAGCATTGGGTACACCGGATTTTAATGTGTTGTAGGTATCAACGAGAAGAACACAATTGTCAGGGTAGACCTGAGCGTATTTTTTAAATGCGAGTAATTCGTCATCAAATACCTGTATCCAGGCATGTGCCATGGTTCCCATGACTTTGAGGTCGTACATCTCAGCAGCCATCACATTAGAAGTCGAGGTCGCTCCTCCGATAATGGCAGCCCGGGAAGCCTGTATCGCTCCCATACCATGTGCCCGTCTAAACCCAAAGTCAGCAAATAGACGTTCCGGCCCGGTTACATTTTCTATTCTGGATGCTCTTGTAGCGATGAGCGATTGAAAATTGATGATATTGAGGAGGAGGGTTTCTATTATCTGACATTCCAGCACATTGCCTTTGACGATAATGATGGGTTCGTTACTGAAGACGATTTCTCCTTCTTGCGGAGCATATATATCTCCTTGGAATTTAAAGGTTTTAAGGTATTGTATGAAATCGTCCCTAAAGCCCTCGTTTTTTAACCGTTGGAGTGCAGCTTCAGAAAAGGTAAAGTTGGAAATGGCATCAAGCAAATCGGCCAGACCGGCAAATACTACATATCCTGAGGAACAAGGCATCTTCCTGAAGTAATAGTCAAAAGAGGCCGGCTTCTCATACAAACCATGAATAAAATACCCCTGTGACATGGTCAATTCATAGAAGTCTGTGTAGAGTCCCCACTGATCGATTATGGAAAGGATAGAAGAGGGTTCTTGTGATCCCATACTTTGTATTTATTTGATAGGGCAAATGTACAGAAATTTAGCCCAATGTAAGGACAGGTTGTGTTTTTATAGTAGATCGATCATTCCTCACGAGGCATCAGCAAATATTCGAGTAGTGGGAGGGATAGTCCTAGAGTATAAGACCCTTATGGGTCAGTTGGCGTACTTTTTAATAAGTCCCAGTAATGCTTCATCCGGGAGCGTTTTACCCAGATAAAATGCAAGGACGTCAATCATATCTTTCAACATCTCCGGTTGGAATCCCAATTTAAGTCCGAACTGGTAAAGCTTAGATTCTTCTTTTTTGCTGATTTCTCCATCGACTTCCATCGCAAAAAGCAAGTAATATAAAATCCTCATTCGTTCGTATTCGGAAGGGGGAGGATGCATGGGATAGTCTTCCGGGTGGTCTATAATCGCCAATACTTCTACCTCTGTCAATCTGAGGTGTTTGGCGAGTTCCATCAGGAATCGATGTTCTTGACCGGTGATAGAACCATCAGCTTGATGGATCTGATAGACCCAAGAAAAAATAGCTTTATTTCTTACATTCGAAAGGGACATATTACCAACTATACCTACGGTTAATAAACACAAAGATAGTTGGATATTGAATCAAAATCAGGTATTCTGCCCATATATTTAAGAGATCATGCTTTGTTGCAGACATCTCATGAATATTTTGGACTCTCTGATAACAAACACATTCCCCCGGTTGGATTTTTGCAAGGGGGCATACATCAATCCTGTCGGCTTTTAGTATGAAATACAAATGTGAGAACTAGTAAGGTGATAGAGAGCACTATGAGTGCAGCACCCATCCCCAGCAGGTCGGTTAAATATCCCATGGCAAGGGCCAGGAGGACTGTCCAGCCGGTTTTTAATAAGGACTGGGCGGATAGAATGGAGGTGAGGATATCATTCGGGACGGCATCCGACAAGACTCCGGTGAGCAAGGGTTTTCGTATATTTTCAATGATGTAGATGATTATGAAAATTAAAAATAATATTACCCATTGTTTCCCTATATACAAAAGTCCACCTACGCATCCCGCGCTAAATCCCCAAAAGAGTAACAGATGTGCATTGCGGTAGGGTGTGATACGTCCAAATCGACCTGCTTCCTTTGAGCCGATAGCACTCAACAGGTAAATCATCGAATATCCGATGGCTATTACCCATTCCGTCGGGGGATTTTCACGAAATGTGCTCATTATAGCGAGGACTCCTGAGAGCTGGACCAATACGACCTGTACATAGTCTTTGATGGATTTAACCCAAGCGGAAAATAGAGCAGAAGATTGTATAATATGAAAGACCTTTTCTTTTTGAAGGAGGGTTAAAAAATTGCGGGCAGTCAGTAGATAATTTTTCCAAATACTTCGTTTGAATGGTTTACCGGAATAATTGAGGTACGATGGGTAAGCGCCCACATTTATAATATTCACGAGATATGGAATGATAGATGCGAGAAAAACTGTTTGGTAAGCCCCTCCCCAATATATAATTCCCCCACCAATAAGCGCTGAGAGAGCAGAGCCGACTTGAGAACAAGAACGAGTGCTTCCATAATATGATATTTTAAAATTTGACCAATGGTTTCTTTTGAGATATTCCATAATCATTCCCTTATGTGTGCCGGATCGAAATGCATCCGCTACTCCGAATATTGCAAATCCGATTAAAAAATGTAAGTAAGATTTACCATAATAAAGGAGAATAAAGGAGCCGATATACAAGAGCAAAGAGAACAATAAGGTCTTTTTCCTCCCGACGGTATCCGACATTATTCCGGAGGGGATTTCCGATACATTGATCGCGATTTCTCGAAAGGCGTAAACCGATCCAATCTCAGTAAATGACAGACCTACTTGCCTCAAATAAACTAGAAAAAAGGCATCAAAAAAACGCAAGTTCTTTAGGAACCCATAGGCACAAAAGCGATAGAACTGAAGATCTTTACGAAATGTTGGTTTCACCATGCAAAGATAGCTTTTCTTCAGGTTGTTTAGTTTTTTCTATTTGACATAAATTTGAGATGGATATCGGTGGTCATTGTAAAGAGTTATTCTATGGATCCTACCTTGGTGAAGCTGTTTATGTGAGTATGTTCTTATTTATAAAACCGGAATTGTGCCGATGTTTTTTGAGATCATTGAAACCAGTAGAAAGGAGGGAGAGCAAATAGCGGAGGCATTAGTGGATTAAGTAATGAAAACCAATCGGCAAAAAAAGTGTAGTAGAATATCCTTTTAAGTGTAGAAAA
Source organism: Saprospiraceae bacterium (assembly GCA_026983735.1). GTDB lineage: Bacteria > Bacteroidota > Bacteroidia > Chitinophagales > Saprospiraceae > JALSTN01. The sequence continues at coordinate 3,398 of JALSTN010000151.1, forward strand.
AGTGTAACTTTGCGCTCCATTTCGTCAAGTTCTTTGCAATGAGTAGAGCAGAAGAGTACAGTATACGGTTGAAAGACCTTAAAGAAGGGAGACACGAATACTGTTTTAACTTGGATAATACATTTTTCGAAGAGAGTGATAACGATATTTTCAGTCGCGGGAAAATACAGTGTGATGTTGTATTGGAAAAGCATTCTGCTTTGATGAGAATGGAATTATCTTTGAAGGGTGCAATACAAGTTGCATGTGATCGTTGTGGGGTTCAGATAGATTTACCTGTATCGGAGGTATTTGATCTGGTGATTAAGCAGGAAGACCATGCTACAGAGGAGGAAAAACAGGAGATGGAGAAGGAAGGTGTATTGCTTATTGGTGAAGAGGTAGTAGAATTTGATTTAAGTCGACATTTGAGGGATTTTAGTTTGTTGATGGTGCCATCAAAACGAGTTTATGAATGTCGAAAAGAGCAGCCCTATCCATGTGATGAGGTAGTTCTGGAGCGAATTGGATTTTTTGAACCTGAAAGAATTTCTTCAAAGACAGATAATCCTATGTGGGATGCCTTGAAAGACATCCAATGGGAAGAATGATAATATAGATTATTTACTTTATAAAATTATAGTGTTATGGCACATCCTAAATCGAGGATTTCAAAACAGCGAAAAAGAAAAAGAAGAACACACAAGAAATTGACAGCACCACAGGTAGCGATCTGTAAGAAGACAGGAGAGCCACATATGTATCATCGTGCTTATTGGCATGACGGAGACTTGTACTATAAGGGGCAAGTCGTAATCAAAGTGGATGAGGAAGCCACTTTTGAGGACGTATAAGAAAAAGCTTCTTTTTTGTTAATTTAGATTGAAGAGGTATACAGGCTATCTAACGCCCATGTATTGAAAGATGCATGGGCTTTGCTATTTTATAATACATTTAATTTCAATTTATTAGATTTTATTAAACATATGCCAAGTCAATAAATATATTTTGAATAAAATATATTTGTGTATTACATAATAAAAATAATATTATTTATATTTATTTGTGCATGATACAAAATAAAATATGGAACTTAAAAGGCCGGTTAACCACATGATGCTTGCGGACGTAACTGCAGCTCCGAGCAAGCCATATTTTGGGATTAGAACGAAATTTGAAGCAATATTCACTCCTAATCCAATGGCGCCGGCGTAGAAAGCAAGGTCCGCCCTCCCACAAGCCGAGAGTAGATTGCCAAATAGTCCTCTTAGTATTAATATGCCGGTAGTGCCCAATGCTAATATCATAAATACATCTGTATAGGGAACCAGTTCCGGACCGAAAAATCGGAGCAGCGGCACCGCAAAAAGTCGACAAAATAGAAGGTAAATAAAGGAAATCCCACTAAAGATTAAGATATACTCTTGTATAAATTTTCTGGTATAGGATCTGTCTTTATGGGCTTTGGAAAGGGTGACAAAATGTGTGGTCATATAGGCTCCGGAAAGAAAAAGTATACTGAAAGGGAGAAGGGTAAGATATTTGTAAATCGTAACTGCATCTTCGCGGCTTACTAACCACCCGATAAGTAGAATATCCACTGCAAACAAGAGCTTCGAAATGACATTGGCAAAGGCCGTGTGCAAGCCGTAGGAGAAGAAGGCTTTATTGATACTATTGGTAGAGGATATTGGACGAATGTGGCTCTTAAATAATTGGGGATAGGCTAAATAACCATAAAGGACAGTAGTAAGGGGCGCAAATATGAAAGCCAACGCATATCCCAATGCTCCGAGCCAGGGAGTAAGCCCTACGACAAAAATCAACAAAAGAAACCAATGCAACCCTTCGAAAAGTGCAAATTTATCATTGTGGTGTAGGAGTCGGAAGAGGACCTTTTGCATTTCATACTCGAAAGAGATGTACAGCATTAGGGAAAAAACTATTAAGTATTGCCCACTGTCCTCGAATCCCATATCCCAAATGCTGCCCAAGGTGATAAGTAAAAGCATTGTGGCTAAACTCCATTTCCTTCCTTTGTGTAATACCGCCGTGTACAGTGCAATTTTATCTTCTTTAGAGGATAGTTCTGCACCGTATTTGAGGGTGCCGTGATAAAGTCCCATTCCCATAAATGGGACTAAAAAGGCGATAATCTGGAAGGCGTATATGGCAGGGGCTAAAGCCTCTGTTCCGACTTGGCGATAAGCCCACCAGGAAGCGATAAAAGAAAAAGCTCGACTGCATATAGTCGCTATCAAGATATGATGACCGGAGGCAGCTTTGAATTTTTGGAATATTTGATTTATAAATGAAGTCATTTTACAGTGTTGGATGTGCGAAGATAACGGATGTATCGGTGAGGTACCTATTATCTTTTGAATTTATTGTCTTAATGGGTGCACAATGAGTAAATGTAAAAGTAGGATCTTGCTTGTAGGAGGAGTAAATAGTCACTTATTGTCTGTTTTCTATGGATAAATATTTTTGCTGTTGGATTGAAAAGTGGACTAGCCTCAAAAGCAGTTGAATAAAATACTAAAAGGTATTATAATGAAATTCAATTCGTTATCATTTCTCCTGCGTTTTCAGAACCAGCAGATGTTTAGTTATAACAATTGTTGATAAATCAACTAATTGCAAATATCATATAAATACATGTAAATCAAGTTACTGTATTTTTACAACTCTATTACCTTTGCTGGAAATTGTCTTATAAAAGACAATTGGATGGAGCGGAAGCAACAAAAAATTCAGAAGGTTCAACGGGACAGGGAATGCACATCCCTTCTTAGAAAGGAGGAAAGATTCAAATGTTCGGTTGGCATTCTGTTTATTCATATAACAAAAAAATTAAATTGAGATGAAGGTTTCGACAATTGGATTAAGAGCATTAGGGCTCCTACTATTTTTCGTTTTCATTGCCTTGAGTCCATCGGGGAATGCACAGAATTTTCGACCTATTGACGGAAGGGGAGCGAATCCCAATCATCCGGAATGGGGAGCGACGAATACACCGGTAATCAGTCTGGTATCCCCGGCTTTTTCGGATGCCATTGGCGCGCCTTCCGGGCAGAATCGACCATTGGCAAGGGATGTTAGTAATAGAGTATTTAGTCAAGACGGGGATGTATTAGACGCAGGCGGTAGGACAGATTTTGTGTTTGTTTGGGGACAATTTGTCGATCACGATATAACCTTTAGTCCGGATAATACTGAAGAGGCTTATCCTATTCCCATGCCGGCCAATGATCCCTATTTTAAAGGTGTAAGTTCATTGCCCTTTTTTAGGTCAAAGCATCTAGACGGGACAGGTACCAATATCAACAATCCCAGAAAATATTACAATGGGATTACTCCCTATTTGGATGGATCCAATGTATATGGTTCAGATCCTGTACGTTCTAAATGGCTAAGGACATTAGTAGATGGCAAACTCAAAACTTCTAAGGGCAATCTTCTACCTTTTAATACGGTAACTGGAGAGTATGATGCTGAGATTGACCCCAATGCACCGGAGATGGCGATGCCATTTCCATTTGTCAAAAAATATTTCGTAGCAGGAGATGTTAGAGCGAATGAGAACATTCTGCTCACTTCTTTTCATACATTGTTTATGAGAGAACACAATAGATGGTGTGATATTTTAAAGGCGGAGCACCCTTCTTGGGATGACAATCAGCTCTTTCTAAAAGCAAGAGCGATTGTATCCGGAGAGATCCAATCGATCACCTACAATCAATGGTTATCAGCAATGGGAATAGAGCTTGCGCCCTATGCAGGATTTAACTCGGAGGTCAATCCACAGATAGCCAATGTGTTTGCAGCGGCGGCATACAGATACGGTCATTCTACGATTAACTCTACGATTAAGCTGCTCAGGGAAGATGGTTCAGTAGCTTCTAATGGGATATTGTATTTGCGCAATGCTTTTTTTAATCCTTCGATTGTAAAGGAACGAGGAATAGATCCTATGTTTAGAGGCATGGTGACGCAAGTTCAGCAGGCCAATGATTGTAAGATGATCAATGACTTGAGAAATTTTTTATTTGGACCTCCGGGGGCAGGAGGAATGGATTTGGCTTCGGCCAACATCACTCGAGGGAGAGATCGCGGTTTGCCGGATTTTAATACCATCCGGGTATCGTTAGGGATGGATGCGTATACGAGTTTTGAAGAGATTACGGATGATGTTGAATTGGTGGATGCACTTAAGGAGGTATATGGAGACGTCAATAAAATAGACCCATGGGTTGGGTTTTTAGCAGAGCAGAAAGAAGAAGGGGCGATGTTTGGAGAAGCTTTAAAGGTAGTTTTAGCCAAGCAATTTAGTGCAATTCGGGATGGGGACCCCTTCTTTTACTTAGTAGATAAGAGTCTGACAGAAGAGGAGAGGAGTCAGATTATCAATGTTACATTAAGTGATATCATTGAGCGCAATACGGATGCAGATTTTATGCCTGAAAATGTATTTTTTGTCATTCCTGCTTATGCTGAATACAGAAGTATAGATGGATCCGGCAATAACTTGGAGCATCCGGAATGGGGAGCAAGGGGTTCTATGCAACAACGGCTTACACCTGTCGCTTACGCAGATGGTATAAACACACCGGCCGCACCTGACCGAGAGAATCCGCGCACGATTAGTAATCTCATATTCGATCAGAGAGGTGATGTATTGGATCCCCTTAACTTAAGTGATTACAACTTTGCTTGGGGTCAATTTATTGATCATGACATTACCTTTGTTCCGGATAGCGACAATGAACCTGCAATGATACAGGTCAAGGAATGCGATCAATGGTTTGATCCTAATTGTGAAGGTCGTGCAGTTATTCCGGTAATGCGCTCTAAAGCGATGCCCGGCACTGGGACGGATATTAATAATCCAAGACAGGTTTTTAATGGTATTACGGCTTTTATAGACGGTTCGACTATTTACGGTTCGACTAAGGAATGGGCGAATTGGCTGCGGACCTTCAAGGAGGGAAAGCTCAAAACTTCCCAAGGGAACATGCTTCCTTTCAATACCTATTCCGGGGAGTATGACAGCCCGGTGGATCCCTCGGCTCCAAAATTGGCAATGCCTTTCCCAAATGTTACCAAATACTTTGTCTCCGGAGACATCAGATGTAATGAAAATCCCTTACTGACGTCGATGCATACCTTATTCATGAGAGAGCACAATTCCAAGTGTGAAGAACTCAAGGTGGAACATCCCGATTGGTCCGACGAACAGCTTTATCAACAAGCTCGCAAGTGGGTAGGAGCATTGATCCAGGCATTGGCCTTTGAAGAGTGGCTACCTACCATCGGGGTTAAATTGCCGCCATACAAAGGGTACAACCCTGATGTTCAGCCTCAGATATTCAATGTTTTTTCTGCTGCCGCGTATCGGTATGGTCATTCGACCATCAACAGCAAATTGGTAAGAATGGATAATGATGGGGAAGTGATGCCGCAAGGTAATATCCTTCTTCGCGATGCATTTTTCAACCCCAATGCCTTGCGTGATATGAATGGAATATACCCATATCTCAAAGGAATGTGTGCCCAAGTAGAGCAAGATTTTGATACCAAGATGATTGATGATTTGAGGAATTTTCTTTTTGGGAAGCCAGGAGATGGGGGAATGGACCTAGCAGCGATTAACATTCAGAGAGGAAGAGAGCGTGGATTGCCGGATTATAACACAATACGAGCTAGTTTTGGACTTCCGAAAGTGAAGAGCTTTACAGAGATAACGTCCAATCCCGAATTGCGTCAAAAACTAGTTGAAGCCTACGGATCTGTGGATAATATTGATCCCTGGGTAGGGATGTTGGCTGAGGATCATCCTAAGGATGCTCTATTTGGAGAATTGGTTATGAAGATTATTACACTCCAGTTTCAAGCATTGCGGGATGGGGATAGGTTCTATTATGAAAATGATCCCGGATTGTCTAAAGAAGAGATCCAGGAGTTGAAAAATACAACCTTTAGTGATGTGATAATGAGGCATACTGAGCTTACAGATATGCCTTCGAATGTCTTTATTGTCGATCCTCAACTAGTTGCAAATCAAGACGTAAATGAGGCAGAACCTGCTCAGAATCTTGTTATTTCTCCAAATCCGACACGTGATGTGGTTCGTGTATCAGCCGACCACAATGTAGATGCGGTTCGGGTTTATGATGAAATGGGCAAAATGCACCTTGGTGCTAAAGTGTCGCCTAGTGACGGAGTGCTGACACTCAATGTCCAAACCCTTAAGAAAGGTGTTTATCTCTTGCAGGAATATGCGGGAAATCAAATGGTCGCTCAAGGAAAATTAGTAAAAATATAATGGGAAGTTAAAGGGCATGAATTAAGTGTCTTAAGAAATTTTTAAAGTGGTTTAAGAAGGACCGGAGTAGAGTGGATCTACCCGGTCTTTTTTTTGAGATCTATGCTATTTGGATGGGGTATGTCCATTGAATTATTATGGAGTTAATTCGTACGATTTTCTGTTTTAGGGAGGTAGTAAAGGAGATGAATTTTAAACTTTCTCAATTGTTGTCGTATATTTGAAGGCTAAAAGGTTGTTTTAAGACTTATTTGGGGTCTGGTATTAGAACGGTATTTACTAAATAATGAAGGGTTTTTAAAATGAGAGTATTTACAATTTTGTGTGTGGTTTTTTTGTTCTCCTCTTGTGCACTATTTCATACCAAAAAGAAAGAAAAGCTATCCTATACCTCGGATGAGACAGAATTAGAAAGCATAGTATCTATATTGGCAAGTGATAGTTTGGAAGGGCGATTAATCGCCTCTCCCGGGGCTAGAAAAGCGGCGCATCTCATACAGCAAAAAATGCAAGTGTATGGATTAAAACCGAAGGGAGATCGAGGGAGTTTTTTGCAGGCATTCCCCTATACCCGTATAAAACACATACAGGGAAGGAGGGGTAAAATGAGCACGGATACCCTTCAGACGCATGGCAATAATGTTATAGGATTTCACTCCAATGATTCTAAGTATACTGTAGTTATCGGGGCGCATTTTGATTATATCGGACATGGAGAAATAGGATTTGGGATGATCGGCTCGGGGTCGGGTGAGATCTACAATGGGGCGGATAATAATGCCAGTGGAGTAGGGGCGATGCTTGTATTAGCTCGACATGCAGAAGCTCTTCCCAAAGCATTCAACTACTTATTTGTAGCTTTTTCCGGGGAAGAATATGGATTCCGAGGCGCTAGTTATTTTGTGAGAAATAGTCCGGTACCTTTAGAACAGGTAGCATTTATGATTAACCTAGACCAAGTGGGCCGGATGAGGGGAAGTAAGCTAATCGTATATGGGACGGGGACATCTCCTATGTGGAAGGATGTGATTACGGAGGAGAATTCACAGAACCTCTTGATAGAGCAAAAGGCCACCGGAATAGGACGCTCTGATCACACGGTGTTTTTCCTTGTTAATATCCCCGCTTTACATCTAACAACAGGTAAGCATTTTGATTCAAGGAAACCCAGTGATGATGTCGAACTTATTAATTGGGAAGGGATCGAGGCGGTCATGGAATATACGAAGTATATATTGAAGGCGGCAGCCCCCTATGGCAAGCCTCCCTTTACAGCCACGAATGAATACAAGCGCAAATACCAAGATAAATTCAAAGTCACACTGGGCTTAATGCCCGATTATTTTTATACAGGAGAAGGACTTCGAGTTGAGGTAGTTATTCCGGATAGATCTGCTGACCGAGCCGGTCTAAAGGACGGTGATATTATCTTGCAGATCGGAGATATAAAGATTGATAATATTTACAGATATGTGGATGCTATCGGTAAATACAAGTCAGGTGATCAGGCCCAAATCCTCTATAGTAGGTCGGGAAAGGAGCATAAAACAACTGCTGTTTTTATCAATTAAGGTACATTGGAGGTCCTGTACTTAAAAAAATAAACCTCCATGTATTATCTTTCGTTGTAATATATTCAAAATTATTATTGGATTCCTTTAGAAATACAGTATTTTATATCTTTTTTTGCAGAGGCATAATTTACATCCCTCTAAAAGTCAGCATTTATTAGAATTTGAGATAACTTGGGACTGTGAACCGGAGTATTGTTATATTTTTTACATTTATTTATTCAGGTTCATTGTATGAAATGGTTGGACTTCGATAGGTAAATTGAGTATTTCGGCGATTCAATTTATTATGTTTAAATGCAAAGTGATGAATAAAATAAAGTGGTATCTGCTATTTTCAATTTTAATAGTGGGGCTTACCTCGAGTGGTATTATAGATTTGCGTGATTTATTTAATTATGCTCATCAAGATATTCCTAATTACATTACCAGAACGAATATACCTGCGGACAATCCTATCACCGATGGAGGAGCTACCTTAGGACGAGTGTTATTTTACGATAAGGGACTATCCTTTAACAATAAGGCATCTTGTGCGAAGTGTCATCGTCAATTTGAAGACTTTGGTGATACAGAGATTATTAGTACAGGAGCTGTTGGGCCACCGAAACGGCATACGATGCGGATTGGATTTGTGGGATTGAGTGAAGAGACTCGAGCGTTTTGGAATGAACGCTCCAATACCATTGAGGCGCAGTCCACTATTCCCATACATGATGATAAAGAGATGGGGTTTAGTGGAAAATTCGGTCAACCGGATTTCGACTCTTTATTGAGGAAAATGAATGCCACCCAATACTACCCAATACTTTTTAAGTTTGTTTTTGGGGATTCTGTTATAACAGAGGAGCGAATGCAACTGGCCATGGGACAATTTTTGAGAAGCATAAGGGCATTTGACACAAAATACGATACAGGGCGTTTGGCCGTGAGCAATGAATTGGCTGATTTTCCCAATTTCACCCCCCAAGAGAACGAAGGCAAGCGTCTGTTTAACACCTTACCGAAAGAAGGCGGAGCGGGCTGTTTTCAATGTCATATTCCTCCGGAATTTGGTATTAGATCTGATATAAAGAACAATGGAAATATAGGTATTATCCACGGCCCGGAGAAGTTTGATACGGCCATTACCAAGGCACCTTCTTTACGCAATCTAGTAACGCCATCGGGTAAAGAGCTGGGCCCTTTTATGCATGATGGAAAGCACAAGACACTTTCGCAGGTCTTAGATCATTATATCAGTCTAGATAAGAAGGGACCTATTCCTAACATTGATCCACGACTCGTAGGTCCTGATAATAACATAGAATTGGATGAAGGGCAGAAGGAAGCCGTGATTGCATTTTTAAAGACACTGACTTCTGTGGATGTTTTTACAGGGGAGCAATGGTCGGATCCTTTTGTAAATGATTCATTGGAGGTGATTCCCTTGATGACAGGTGTTCGGGAGACCTTGCCTAGATACGCCTCTGTATCTGTCTTCCCCAATCCCTCAAGTAGAAGGATACACTTTCGACTTCCGGCAGGTTATTTTCGGTTGAAAATAATAGATGTTCACCAAAATACAGTCCTTTCCAAAACCATTGGATACAGGGATTATGTGGATATAGAACATTTAAGGGTAGGGACATATATCATCAGATTGGATCAGATGAATGGACCCTACCATTTCATATCAAAATTACTAAAATTATAATTTGCTTAAGATACAAAACGATTTTATTATTTACCACCAAACCACTTTATGATGAGATTAATATTTACGTTCTTAGTTGCCTTTATTTTTCAGGTCGGGCTCTATGGGCAGGGAGGATGTAACCCACCGGGAGCGGATGATTGTGAGTCTTCCAATGTCTTGTGCTCTCTGGCAGAATTAGATGGATATTCGTGTTCGAATCCGGATGCGGATAATCCTACTGGGGCCACGCCACTTTGCTTTGGAACCGGGAAGCCGCATAATACGGTATGGTGGGCGTTTATCGGTGGAGGAGAAACAATCACCCTGAGTTTTAATTTTGATTCTTCGGATTGTAAAAATTACTTGGATTCCAATACTTGTGTGGTGGGAATTCAAGCAGGCGTATTAACTGCTTGTGGGGGCGCACCTGTAGCATGTAATGCGAGTTGTTGTATCGAGGTGTTTCAGCTCACCTTTTATGCAGAAGCTTGTCAGGTCTATTATGTTTGGGTGGATGGGTGCAATCACGATGTTTGTAATTAT
>JALSTN010000152.1 GCA_026983735.1 Saprospiraceae bacterium
CTCACACCTGAAATATTCATTAAATCTTCCACAGAGATCGGATAGTACGTCGCCATTTCTTCAATGGATGGATCAAAAAACACTACCCAAGGCTTTACGTTATGTTGTTTCGCAACAGAGAGTCTAATCTCCTTGAGAATTTTGACAAGATCTTGATCGATTGCCACTTGTTTGTGTGCATTATTGAATACCTCATCCGCTGTAATCTGATCGTAGTTATGGTTAATGGTAATCTCAATCTTGTAAGGTTTCTCCAGAAACTTTTTCCCTTCCTCTGTAAACTTTAACAGACCGTATTCTTCTATATCTTTATACAGTAAATCCTTAAGAATAGCTTGTCTGTATATCGAATGCCAAAAGACCTCCTCCCGATCCTTACCACAGCCAAAACACTCCTTTTTATCAAATCTAAAGTCAATAATCTCCTGTGTTCGCTTACCCATCAAGTAATCTACCAGCATCTTGATACCAAACTTCTCTGACAATACCCGAATTACATTAAGAGCGATTTGCATTTCCTTTTGGACTTCCACTTTCTCCTTTGGGTTTGCACAATTATCACATAGTTTATTGCACTTATCCACAGTGTACTCCTCCCCAAAATAATGGAGTAAAAACTGTCTCCGACAAGCAGAGGTCTCTGTGTATGCGATTACCTCCTCCAGGAGTTGAGCTCCTAGAAGTCGCTCTGATATCGTCTTATCCCTCAAGAATTTTTCCAATTTCAGAATATCTCGATACGAGTAAAAAGCATAGCACTTCGATAGGATCCCATCCCTCCCGGCACGACCGGTCTCCTGGTAGTAATTCTCAATACTCTTGGGAATATCATAGTGGATAACAAATCGCACGTCCGGTTTATCAATTCCCATCCCAAAAGCAATGGTAGCCACAATAACATCGATCTTTTCCATAAGAAATTCATCCTGAACACGAGATCGCGATTTGGCATCCATTCCTGCGTGATAAGCTTCCGCCTTTATTCCATTGACCTGAAGGACCTTCGCTATCGCCTCTGTGGTCTTTCGCGCCTGTACATAGATAATTCCCGACTCCCCGGGAGCTTGCTTTATGATCTGTACGATCTGCTTAAACGTGAGTTCCTTTTTGTATTTCGGTCGAACTTCATAATACAGATTCGTCCTGTTAAAAGAGGTAATGTACTCTTGAACATCCTTGAGTTGCAAGTTCTTAATAATGTCCGAACGAACCTTGGGGGTCGCTGTGGCCGTCAAGGCAATAATCGGGATATTCCCATCTATCATCTGAATCATATCTCTGATTCTTCGATATTCCGGACGGAAATCGTGTCCCCATTCAGAGATACAATGCGCCTCATCTACAGCAACAAAGGACACTTTCACCTTGGAAAAAAATTCGAGATTCTCATCCTTGGTTAATGTCTCTGGTGCGATATACAGTAGCTTGGTCTTCGCATCCATTATATCCGCCTTTACTTGACGCATCTCAGAACGACTCAGCGAAGAGTTTAAAAAATGAGCAATACTATCTTGTTGTCCGTATCCTCGAATAGAATCAACTTGATTTTTCATTAACGCGATCAATGGAGAAATGATAATCGCAGTGCCCTCCATCATAAGAGCAGGAAGCTGATAACACAGTGATTTACCCCCTCCGGTTGGCATAATAACAAAGGTGTCCTGTCCTTGTAGAATACTCTGGATGATTTCCTCCTGCTTTTCTTTAAATTGATCAAACCCAAAATAATGGTATAGTTGATCGTGGAGTTCCTTCGAATCCACCTGAACTTCTCCCGAGATATTGATCATTTCTTTGACATTTTATATTATCGGTAATACTTGTTTATACAAAAAGGATACGAAATTACAATTATTTTTCTATCTATATCCTTATAGAGTGGTGATTTTAGTCACTTTTTATTCAAAATTTCTTGAAATTCGATATTATTTCTATCTACAACATTTCCCACATAATCCAATAAAAAAACTCTCCAATTTACAACTGTAATATCAAGACTTTGTCCTCGATCTGCCAGCACCAAAACAGTAACAATAAGACAAATTTTGCGGCAATATACAATGCAATACAAAAAGATCTAAAATGAAACAAAGTCTCTTTTACATTACTGCTCTCAAACCATAAATCAATACTATTTAAAGATCGTCTGCACAATACTTACCTTGTTGAATCAATTACAAAATTGATTCAATAACATGCTCCATTATACATTTTCAGATATACGAAACAAATTCAAATCAAAAGCTGGTCATTCAAACGAAATTAGTTTCTTTTAATTGCAATCTGCCTTCCGTTTTTCCACAAGTATTATACCCCTTCTTAATCCTAGTACTATCCATCTTGATTTGACAAGGAAGATACAGCATTAACTTTACCCCCCTTCATTAACTTTACCCCCCTTCATTAACTTTAACCCTTTCTCCTCTAATCATGGCAGAATCCAAAACCTGGTGATCCTTTCTAATATACTCACTTGATGAGTTTTTCCCAAGTCCCTTATTCTATAAATGGGCCTTTTATATATTCTTAAATAATATATCTCATCCCACCTCCAAAAAATAGATTTATATTTGAATCTATTTCGTTTTCGATATTCAAAAATACATATTTTTTAGAATAATCATAAAATATTATCATAATAATTTAACAAAATCGAACAAATACATAATTTATGTTATATATTAAACGCTATTTAAACGAATACTTGGCTTAGAATTCGAAGATTGGGTTAAAGGTACTTTAAGGTTTTTATCATTTTCTAGACAAGTTTTGGGTAATAAAAGTAACAACACCCTAACTTGCAGCCTAAAACCACCACTTAGATGCAGAAGAAGCAAATCCTTCATACAGGCAAATTGACCATCCAATCAGAAGCGCAAACACTCTTACGTCTTATTGAAACATTGGACGATGCTTTCGTTCAAGCTGTATTGGCCATACATTCTTCGCAGGGAAGAGTCGTTGTCACTGGCATAGGCAAGAGTGCTGTCGTAGGTCAAAAGATAGTCGCCACCCTCAATTCAACAGGAACTCCGGCCCTTTTCTTGCATGCCGCCGACGCTATACACGGAGATATGGGAATGATCCGAAGAGAAGACATCGTCATTTTTATTTCCAAGAGTGGGAGTACACCGGAAATAACGACCCTTCTACCCTTTATCAGATCTAATGGTAACAAAACCGTTGCCCTCGTCTCCAATCCGAATTCTCTCCTCGCTTCCAAAGCGGATTACCCAATTCTTATTCCCATAGACAAAGAAGCAGAACCCAACAACCTCGCACCTACCTCCAGTACTACTGCTCAAATGGCAGTGGGGGATGCTATTGCAGCTGCTTTAAGTGAATTGACCGGATTTTCGCGAGAAGATTTTGCAAAATTTCATCCTGGAGGCACCTTAGGCAAGTACTATTCCCTCACCGCCGAAGACTTTGCCACAAAACATCCTATCCCCAAGGTAGATAAAGAAGCTGTTTTAAAGGAAATTATCCTGCAAATCACCTCCAAACGACTAGGGGCAACAGCCGTACTGGAAGGAGAGCGACTCCTAGGGATTATTACAGATGGAGATCTAAGGCGTATGCTCGACCGATATGATCAGACTTCCCACTTGCTCGCTAAGGATATTATGTCGCCCACCCCTAAAACCATTTCATACGATACACCGGCCATAGACGTATTAGATGCATTGAGAAACCACAGCATCAATCAACTTATCGTCCTTCGACACGGTAAATATATCGGCATGGTTCATATTCACGATTTAATCAATGAAGGATTAACCTAATGTTGGACAGCTCTAAATGGAAGGACATAGCCCGTTTTCTCAAAAAACTTCGCATTAGAAAAATATACCATTTCGCATGCTTGGTATTTTCTTGGTATTGGAGCAAATGGAGTGGACGTCTCTACCACCTAGGGCTCCCCATCACCCTGTCTATAGAACCCACTACAGCATGCAATCTTCGTTGCCCGGAATGTCCCAGTGGATTGAGGTCTTTTACCCGCCCTACAGGTAATCTAGAATTAAAATTCTTTCAAAATCTCATGGACGAAGTAGCTCCTCATCTTATGTACTTGATCTTCTATTTTCAGGGAGAACCCTTCATTCATCCGGAATTTCTTAAAATGGTACAAATCGCCCATCGCAAAAACATATATACGATCACTTCTACAAACGGACATTTCCTGACCCCTGAAAACGCCATTAAAACAGTCCAATCCGGACTCGATAGAATCATTATTTCTATCGATGGCACCGATCAATCTACTTATGAAAAATATCGAGTTTCCGGCCAACTATCCCAAGTCATATCCGGAATCGAAAATATCATGGAAGCCAAGCGCTCCCTTCGATCCAATTCCCCCTTCGTCCTACTTCAATTCTTAGTCGTCCGCCACAACCAACACCAAATAGAGGAAATCAAAACGCTCGCCAAATCACTTAAAGTAGATCAACTTCGCTTTAAAACGGCTCAAATCTACGATTACGAAAACGGAAACCCCCTTATACCAACTATTGAAAAATACTCCAGATACACACAGTCCCCTTCCGGAAAATACGTACTTAAAAGAAAATACAACAACCCTAAACAATGTTGGAAAATGTGGCACTCTGCGGTAATTACCTGGGATGGAAAAATGCTCCCTTGCTGTTTTGACAAAGATGCAGAACACGAGATGGGTACTATCGATCCTGAACACCCTCTATCCGAGATTTGGAGATCTCCATCCTATCATGCATTTCGCAAACAACTTTCAGATGATCGCTCCAATATCAATATTTGTCAAAATTGCTCCGAAGGAGTATCCGTCTGGAGAAAATAATCATACCCCAAAAACCAAAATTTGAGCTTAAACAAACACTAGGGCCCGACAAATCCAAACGCGATTCATATCATTTAGTGTATAGGGTATGAAATGTTAAGAAGGATTTGTCCGCTAATGATTTTATATGAACATACGACCGCTTTAATCCAACTTTCACTCCATGTGCGATTCTATTTACTATAGAATATCAGATTCCTCTAAAATCTTTTTATTATTTTTTGTTTTTATTCTACACCAAATCAGAGCAATAACTCTCCAGCTTATACGGCACTGGTGTTTTATTACTATTTTGGAATGATTTTTTCTATGAAATGGTTGATGAGTTTTATTCATTTGGGATTCCGAAGTTAAGAGTGCTTACCTTCCGCCCCCTCCATCCATTACAACATTCATTAGTAACATTTGTTATGATGGAAAGGAAATGGGTTTTGTGAATATACTCATCCTTACTATTACATTAAAAAGGGCAAGACGATTCATGTATTATAAATCCATATTTCAAGGCAGATTAGATTACGCTAACCAAAGAGCCTATGATCAGGTAAAAGATCTCTTTACGAATCGCATTGGTAATTACTACCGCAATGAAGCCCATTTCAAACCGGAAGACCTCTTTAATGATGAGATGTTGCAAGTGATTATCCCAAGAACTGTCGTTCAACTCTCTGAAAAGTACTGGAAAAATACAGTTAACTTATTTAAACTCTGTGCGGATTATGCCATAGCTGGCTATGTCGGTGCCTGGATGGTACAAGACGGCAATATCATGCATTATGCCCTAGTCCAACCTACAGGAGATAAAGTTGTCGTCAAAGAGTACAAAAAAGCCGTAGCCCTCATCGGAGAAGATGGCCGAGAACAAGAAGCTATCGACAGTCTTAATAAAGCTATTTCTAAGTTTGACAAACACTCTGCCGCATACGAAAGAAGAGGAGTGGTTAATATGAAATTGCAACATTACGAAGATGCGAGATACGACTTTGATAAAAGTATCCGCCTGGATGAGAACAATGCATTCGCCTATTTTGAAAGAGGAAATCTCAACGCCCTTCAAAAAGACTGGAAAGCTGCTTCACAAGACTACGGCATGGCAATCAAAAAATCACTTGCCCTACAAGTTATTCATTGGAAGGCTAGATTTCGGAAGGGTAAAGCTCATCTGGAACTCAAAGAATACGATAAAGCAGGTTTTGAATTCAAACTCTTTACAATCCGTAAATTCAAAGAAAATAACATAAACTACTTAGATTTTAACCAAGGTTTATTGTACTATGCTGAATCCTTAATCGGTCAGAAAAAATACGACGATGCTTTACTTACCCTGCAAAAAGTACAACCCGATATCCGAAATCGAAACTTTTCCAAGGGAGACTGGTACTTTCTTCAAGGAGTAGCCAAATTTAAGGCCGGGAAAAAGGGCTTTGCCAAACACTGGAAAGATGCTGTCAAAGAAGGTCATGAACTTGCATCAAAATGGCTTTCTGAACACGGTTGACACATCTAGATAAAATACCTTGGCCTGGAATTTGTATGTTAAAAATAAGTTAAGTTCTCTTTTTTTCTTGTAGATATAAAAAATATTCGTACCTTAGCACCTAGAATTTAATCGTAAAACCAAAATAACTGCTTATAAGCGCAAATCTACTTTAATATTTTCAGTATTGTAAACCTACAAATTGTATTGAAATGCAAGTAGATGTGTTAAATGATCAGCAATTGATCGAACGTTATTTAAATGGTGATGACAAAGCCTTCGAGGTCTTACTTTCCCGCCACAAAGAAAAAATTTATACTTCCATCTATCTTTTCGTTAAAGATAGAAGTTTGGCTGATGACATCTTTCAAGATGTTTTTATCAAGATTATTAAGACCCTAAGAAAAGGTACTTATAATCACGAAGGTAAATTCTCACAGTGGGCTATGCGTATTTCATACAATATGTGTGTCGACTATTTCAGAAGAGCCAAACGCAGAAGTATTGTCTCGCCAACGGAAGATTTTGACATCTTCGATGTCTTGGAAGACGGTGATATTAATGCTGAAGGTAAAATTATCCGCTCTCAGGAACACCTCAAAGTTCGAAAACTTATCGATCAGCTTCCGGACGAGCAGAGAGAAGTTGTCATCCTTAGACACTATGCCGATATGAGCTTCAAGGAAATCGCTATGCTTACCCGTGTTAGTATCAACACCGCTCTCGGTCGTATGCGATACGCCTTAATTAATTTGCGTAAACTCATGGAGACACAAGCCGTCCACATAGAAGCATAATTCAAAAATGAATACCGCCGAATCTGCCTAGTGAGCTATTGATCCAAATCAAAAGGCAGCATTTCGTCGGCCAAATTCCTAATTATGTTGTCATTGCATGTTCGTGAAGAATGGAGTCCACTCTCAAAAATAGTGCTACTCACAAAATAAATTGCTAGGGAGGTTGATTTCTTTTCAGAGTGGATCTAACGTTTATTATCCCTTTTTCTTTAAAATAACTATGAACATCTCATATATTAGACCATTGAGTGAAAGTCTAATATAATACTGATGATGTGTTTTAAACTGATGTTTAGAAAAATAAATCTACAACATTTTTACAAAAGCGTATTTTTTTATTTCTCCGCGAATGCTATTTTATTGCCTTTATTTAGCCCACAATTACTATTCAAAGCTCGTTTGAGTTAATAGATTAAACATAAGGTTAAGCTGGCAAAAACATTTCCCCCTGCAAATTTTAATCTCTTCTTGACAGTCAAAAAATTATGATACAATTCAACCCCAATACAATCTGAGCAAGATGAGTATTGGCCGTCCAAAATCGGGTTCATCGTAAACTAACTGTTGTATGAAAAAATCAATATGGGATTCTATTTTCGTTTATCCTTCATAATTTAAGTAACTTTGTGCAGCATTTAAAATTATAACAACGTGAACTTACTGAATTCTATCCTATTTTGGTTGGTACTCATAGGCGGTGTGGGGACTATTTCATACTACCTCATGAAGGCGTATTTTAAACACAAAAAAGATTACTTCGCGTTTACTCAGTTATACAACCAAGATAAAGGAATCCTTCAGGAAAGATTGCAGGCATTTGAACGTCTTATGCTTTTTCTCGATCGAATTAACATCCCCCAACTCCTGTTGCGTATGGCATCTGACGAAACTCACCCCGAAGGACTGACGAACGCATTGATGATCGCCATTCAAAAAGAATACGAGTACAACGCACCTCAACAGCTATATTTCTCAGATGAAATGTGGCAAATCATTACCCTTGCAAAAGATGATGCTCTGGCTTTTATCCAAGAAACAGCTTCTGACCCAAATGTGACTACAGCGGCACAACTACAAGCACTTCTACTCAAAAACTGGGGAGATAGAGCTCAGACTCCGATTGAGATGGCACAAAAAGCCCTACGCAAAGAAGCCGGGCTCTATTTAAATTAACTCAATCAAATCTTGAATGTGTACCGCGATGATGAAGGAGATGTCTAAATATTTGAAAGATAAAAATATGTGAGAAGATCAAGAGTTACATCTGTTTGATAAAATATAATCATCATGACCCAATCATTTTATTTGACACTTATCTTCTTCGGCTTCGTCTTGTTAGATAGCTGTAGTGTGTCCTATAAGCCAGTCCAAACAAATGCCCGGCAATATAGATTTGATGCCAATGACAGTATCCTTCCGGACGCAGGAATATCTAGCTTTGTAAGACCCTATCGCGAAAAACTAAGTGAGCTAACCAAAGAAGTACTCATTCAAAGCAAAGTCGAAATGACCAAGGGAAAGCCCGAAAGTACCTTGGGCAATTTCTTCGCTGATGCCTTTTATCAAGAAGCACAAAAATTGACTGACCATCCCCTTGCTTTTGCTGCACAAAATTACGGCGGTTTGAGACGTCCTTCCCTTCCCAAAGGCAATATTAACGTCGGTCATATTTATGAACTTATGCCATTTGAAAACTATATCGTAATATTGCATGGAGATAGTGCGCTCCTTCAGAATTTCTTTGATCACATTGCCGCACACGGGGGGTGGCCGGTAAGTAGTCAACTCAGTATGAAAATTAATGGAAATAAAGCCGTCGATATTCGCCTCAGCGGACAACCCCTGAGCGGAGGTAAGACCTATTATTTTGCTTTGCCGGATTACATCGCAAATGGAGGCGATAGATTCTTTTTCCTCAAGGAGGTACCTAGAGATGAGACAGGGGTTTTAATTAGAGATGCTATCATCTCACACCTGCGTAAAAAAGGTAAAGAAGGAGTGTTTCTTCTTCCCCGACTAGAGGGTAGAATAACGCTCCTATAACACCATTTCATACAAGACCAATCCACCTTAACAACATGTTAAATACAAGCAGATGAAACGAAGAATATTTCTAAACAAATCAGTGGCCGCTGCGACCATCACCCTATTGGGCAGATTTCCGGCAAGTGCTATGATGCCCACTGAAGAACGCATAAAACTAACTATCCTTCACACCAATGACCAACACAGTAGAATTGATCCCTTTCCTATGGATGGCAGCCGATATCAAGGACTTGGAGGAATAGCCAAACGCGCTTCTCTTATTCGCCAGATAAGAGAAAAAGAAGAGCAGGTTCTTTTACTTGATGCGGGGGACATCTTTCAGGGGACCCCTTATTTTAACTTCTTTCATGGCGAAGTTGAGATTGATGCAATGTCTCGATTGGGATACGATGCCGCCACAATCGGCAACCATGATTTTGACGGTGGTATAGATAATTTAGCCCATCAGATCTCTAAGGCAGACTTCGAAATGCTTATCTGCAACTATGAGCTCAAAGATACTCCGATGGCCAATCATTTCAAGCCCTATAAAATTTTTCAAAAAGGCCCTTTAAAGATCGGTGTACTCGGGGTGGGAATAGAAGTCAAAGGCCTTGTTCCTAAGAAACTCTATGGTGCTACCCGCTATCTCGACCCCATCCAACAAGTCAACCACTACGCTACGCTCCTCAAAAAAGAATTGGGGTGTGACTATGTCATCCTCCTATCTCATCTCGGCTATAAATACCGGTCAGACAATATCATCTCTGATAGAAAATTGGCTCCATTAACTCGCAATGTAGACTTAATCATTGGAGGACATACTCATACGTTTATGGATGGTCCCGAAACCCTGACTAACCTTGATGACCGACCTATTCATATCCATCAAGTCGGATGGGCAGGTATTATACTGGGTCGCTTGGATGTAGAATTCACTCCAAAACGTCATTTTTGCAAGATCGCTCACCGTAACAGCCTCATAGGTTAGTTGCTATAACTCAATTATGCCAGGTACAACATCATCTTCAGACCGGTCGACTCTTATCATTATTTTCTTTACAGCATTTCTGGATATGCTAGGGTTGGGTATTATTATCCCCATCATGCCGGCGATATTCTTTAATGAGGATAGCATTTTTTTTCAATTAGTAACCAGTGTTGAGCAGCGGTCTATATTTTACGGGTTGCTTTTAGGAGCCTATCCCGTCATGCAGTTTTTCGGAGCACCCATTCTCGGCGCCCTATCCGATAGATATGGTAGAAAACCCATATTGCTTTTCTCCGTTATTATTGCGATTTTCGGATACATACTCTTTGCCTTTGCTGTATCTTCCGGGCAACTTTGGTTGCTATTCTTGAGCCGCGCTATACCGGGATTTGCAGGTGGGAATATTGCAGTTTTAATGTCCTCCGTATCTGATATTAGCACCGTCAAGTCCAAAACTCGGAACTTTGGATTGATTAGCATGGCTTTTGGATTAGGCTTTATATTAGGCCCTACACTTGGTGGAATATTGGCGGATCACCATATGGTTTCTTGGTTCAGTTATGCGACACCTTTCTGGGTTACGGCAGCGCTGGCCTCTATCAATGCCTTAATGATTTTTGTCATTTTCCCGGAGACCTTAAAAGCCAAAAGAACTACACCCATTTCTCCATTTACGGGATTGAGTAATCTCATGAAAGCCTTCACCATCACCCCAATTCGGTCGATACTCTCCGTGGTACTATTAATGGCTTTGGGATTTACTTTCTACACCCAATTCTTCGCCGTCTATCTCATTGAAAAATTTGATTATACCACACGGGATATAGGTTTACTCTACGGCTGGATAGGGGTCTGGCTAGTCATTACTCAAGGGGGAATCGTCCGATTACTCTCCTACAAATTTGCCCCTGAAAAACTTATCCGATACGCTCTCTTAGCGGTGAGTGTATTCATCTTTTTCTTACTCTATCCCAACCAATCCTCCTGGTTTTATTTGCTCAACCCCTTGCTCGCTATCGCCTATGGCATCACCTCTCCCAACCTCCTCACTGTCGTCTCCGGTCTTGCCGGAGAAGACCGCCAAGGAGAAATACTGGGCATCAATCAATCCATGCAATCCCTAGGCAGAGCTCTTCCCCCGATTATTGGGGGATTTATACAGGTCATTTCCTTGAGAGCACCCCTTATTGTTGCCGGGATACTCGTATTTATAGGTTGGATTATCTTTATTATCAGCAAAAAGTGAACGGGTTCTATATTCTCCTTCTTCTTATTCACAAAAATACGACTCTCCTCCTTCAACTCAATGATGTGTTAGAATTCGTAGAAAGGGATACTTTGGGAAAATAACAAGGAGGGAATAGCTGGCTTTGACGACGAAGCTTAATGCTAGCTTTTAAAGTCAAAAGGTGAAATAGTATCACCATCGTATCGGATAAAATAGACCAGATTGTCCATATTTTCAAAAAGATGGAGATTTTGTCAGACAGGAACTTAATGGCGCACATTTTTGTTTATTTTGCACATAATGTACAATTTTCTATCCAAACAATAGATAAAGTTATAACTAGTTTACCTACCACCACCCAAAAAGAATTTAAATCCATCTAGGACCATTTTACAGAATTGGGCTTGGAGAAAGGACTACAAAAGGGACTGCAGAAAGGACTACAAAAGGGAAGAGAAGAAGGCACGTATCAAAATAAAATAGCTGTAATTTTGCGAGGATATGACTCCGGACGCTCCATCGAATTGATTGCGAAATAAGCAGAGATGAGTATAATAGAGGTCAAACGAATTATTGATCATCATAGAAAAAAATAATAATTTGTACTTGTTCGAATCTCTTTGCTTCAAAGGGTATCTGGTCATGTACACTATATAACAACCCAAATCATGCATTAGAATTGGTAGCGAGGTGTTTTTTGGTAAAAAACACTCCTTTTTGGCCAAAGAGGAATAGCTGGCTAAGGCCACAAGGTTACATTCTGGATTTTGTTGATAAAATGGGCCGTATAAGGAGATCAGCCCAGCGTTAATTGAAAGCAATAGCTCGGTATAGGTAAAGAAAAAAATGCTCCCCGTCAGAAAGAAAATGTGAGAGGTGTTTTTTATAATATTGGTTTCAACCTGAACCCAAAAGTCAGGATTATTTTACCATTATTTCGAACCCTAAGGCCATTGATGGGTTAATGTGCTAAATTCGTTTTTATGCAGATAGAAGTTTTTCATTTTAATCCATTTATGGAAAACACTTACGTCCTTTATGACTCGACCGGACAAGGTGTAATTATCGACCCGGGGATGAGCAATGTCGCTGAGCAAAATGTAGTGAAGGGTTTTATTAATGAAAAAAGCTTGACCATTACCTCTATACTTCTGACCCATGCACATATTGACCATATTTTTGGGTTGCAGTGGGCACAAGAGTATTACAATCTACCCGCTTGGTGTCATGCCCTGGAACAACTAGTGCTGGATAGTACGCCGATAATCACAAAAGCCTACGGACTTCCGATTCTGGAAGTACCTGAAAACGTGCATTTCTTTGAAGAAAAAACAACGGTGTCATTTGGTGAAACAACCTTAAAGATCCGCTTTACGCCTGGGCATTCTCCGGGCAGTGTATGCTTTCTGGAACCTAAAAATAAGCAATTAATTGTGGGTGATGTTTTATTTAAAGAAAGCATCGGAAGGACAGATCTGCCGGGAGGAAATTATGATACCTTACTCCAAAGCATTCGCTCCCAACTTCTGGTCTTAGAAGATGATTGGAAAGTATACCCCGGACATGGACCCGTGACCACTATTGGATTTGAACGAACGCATAATCCATTTTTAGTAAATCTATAGACTTGTATAAACCTATTCATTTGTATCATATCAAAGAAATATTCTACAGCATCCAAGGAGAAGGATATCACGCAGGCAAACCCGCCGTTTTCTGTCGATTTTCAGGATGCAACTTATGGTCCGGAAGAGAAGAAGATCGCTCAAAGGCTATTTGTGATTTTTGCGATACAGAGTTTGTCGGAATAGACGGTACTCTTGGTGGAAAATACAATGCACAAACGCTCACTTCCGCCATTCTATCCTTGTGGCCAAACCCGACTCATTCCCGCCCTTATGTGGTCTTAACAGGTGGGGAGCCTATGCTTCAGGTAGACCAACCCCTCCTCGATGAACTCCATGCCTCAGGGATCTATGTCTCTATAGAAACCAATGGAACACTCCCTGTGCTCCCTTCTATTGACTGGATAACCCTTAGCCCAAAATCGAAAGCAAAATGGGTACAGAAAGAAGGTGATGAACTCAAACTCGTCTATCCTCAGATGGACATGGAGCCGG
>JALSTN010000153.1 GCA_026983735.1 Saprospiraceae bacterium
TCATGTAGTATGGACTTAATACCTCCTATTACAACAAAGGCCAGTATAAACCCTACAAATGAACTCCTTAATATAAAGTGATAGATCATCGTCAAGGATAGAACCAAAAAACACAATATAATCACTACTAAAGCGGTCGGATTGTATATCGCATAATACTGAACCTGTACTGGGTTAACCAAACAAGTAACAAAAACTATCGCTAAGGCAATGAAGAAAATCCAAAACAAATTAGTAAGTGTTAAGTAATTGAAGATACCATGGCCTGCTTTGGACTGCATGACTCTCAATCGCGTCCGAATTATTAAAAACGCCCATGTAGAAAGTGCAATGATAGCATTTGAAAATACCAGCGACCAAACATACAAATCATGTTGTCCTAAAGCCTCTTGTATAAAATAAGGAGTGGCAATCCCCAATGTTAAGAAAGCCAAATAAACCCCTATAAACCTCTTTCTATGGTGGCTAAAACTAGCTTCTACCCAGTCCGTATACTTATTTCTCCCTATATAGAATATAAAAATAAGAAAAAATAATATGAACGAGGCACTGTAATGATCGGTCCTCTCTACAGGATGTACGATCCAAAAATACTTTACAAATATCGTTCCCCCGACAAGTACCGACAGGGCCACAATTAATCTTGGGATACTCAGCAGCTCTTTCTGATAGACAGGTCCTTCCGTTCCCGACACATTTATCTGAATCGTACGCTCCCTTTCGTCATAGGTAGCTTGAGACCATATGCGCCAACTGCTGGGACGCTTTAATAGCTCTTTTGGGATATACCACAATGAAAGTGCATACCCCATTATTACAACCCAATAAATCAAAACAGAAGGATGCAAGTATTTTTGACTCATCTCAGCTACCAAATCCAACCCTTGACTATTTTGCCACAATGCAAAATATAACAACAACAACCCAAATATAGATGGTAATAAATATTCCAACCTCGGAAAAAGGCCCTTTATCCATCGGGCACAATTATGATATAGATTGGATGCTATAGATTGAATGGTTGACATTGGAATTACCGTCGTTCTTACTTACAACCCCTAATGTACAAAGAATTTGGAGATTACAAAGAATGTGGAAGCAGAATATGCTCCGAAGGACCTTTAAAATCCATAATCCTAAAAATAAAACTAAATAAAAGGAATCCTCCTCTTCCCACAAGGCAGGTATAAGCTTAAAAAGAAAGAGCCAACTCCATCGGAATTGACCCTTTCTCTGTTCATTTTATAGTATAAACCTAAGCAGTACTTAGATTTAACCCATTTATGTTTTATCGGATTCTTTACTTTTGAATCACAACAGGAACCGTCTTGTAACCTATCTCTGTCTTAATGTGCATCATATATTGACCGGATGGATATTGAGTTACATCATATGTCTCATGACCGGATTGTGTTTTGTTGAGCGATCTTCTGTTTATCACTTTTCCATCATTGGTCGTCAAAACTAACTCTCCCGAAGTAGCTTCTTTAAAATTGTAATCAACAATCATACGATCTGATGCTGGATTAGGAGAAACCTGAACGGAAGTTTCCGGCAATTCCGGAGCTTTTGTAGCTACCGGATCATATTTCAGAGCCACCGTACAATAAGGAGGAGTATTTACATTCCCAAATGCTCCTCTCCAACCTGCATCATCATTATAGGTTAAGTAGGATAATTGTGCTTGAGGAAAAATAGTTTGGTAATTGTGCATTTCTGTTTGATTTAAACTGAACAGCACCCAAATATTATCAGAACCTGCTTGTACCACATGAAGTGCTACCATATATAGCTTGTCAGCCTTCAATCTTAAGGGCAAATCAGGATCTACATCATTTTCCATAGGAATTTCAAACAAATTCCAATTTTCAACTCCTTCGGTAAATGCTTTAACTCCATATCCTACCACATTGTAGAAATCATTATCTGCATCTATTGTAAGGATTTCTGCATTAAAGAAATCTTCATTATTGAAGTACGGATCGTTTGTATTAAATTCCAATAAATACGCCTCTAATACATTATCAGGATCTGTCAATCCGGCTGCTGAAGTAACAATACCGGACTCAATAGAGGTGACAATATAATCTCCTCCCAGTGTTCCTGTCTGAAAAGGCAACCCAAATGCATAGCTCTGTGCAGTTCTCGGTCTATAACCCACATTTGGGCTTAACGTTTTATCGAGCTTCTGATACTCTTCTCCATCGTTGATAATCATAGCTCTCGCATATAGATTATCGGTCGTATTGTAGTCTTGATTGTTGATCCTATAAACGATACCATAAACTTTATTTTCATCCAAATTGGCTGTTAAATAAAATTCATCGAAGATTACTTTTAATGTATCCCCCGCAGCTATTGCTTCCTTTTTTTCAGTGCTCCATACGATTTGATTTGCATCTACATCTAGGATTGCCGCTTGAACTGTTACTTCTGCATTATCTGCTGTACCTACATTAGCAACAAAACAAGCGAAGTAAGCCGTGTCATTCGATAAGCTCATACTTGGTCGAGCATAGTTGGTCGTAGGATAAAAACAATCTCCAAGTACCAAGTTATCCTCTACCTGTTCCATTACGTAAACATCGTCAATAACCCAGTAATAATAGTTTCCACAGATGGTAAATCTGATTTTCACATCTTCTTGATTAGCTGCAATGGAGGAAATGTCAATAACCTCCACCGTCTTCGGATCATTGCGGTTAAAAGCGTATTGGATTCTTCCTGTAGTAAATTCATCCCCATTTAAATCAATTCTCTCCCAAAGGTTCCCTCCATCTATAGATACATCGAGATAAAAGTCACTATAAAAATTTATCCTTGCGTGATTAAACCTCACTACAACCGTGTTGTGGTCTTTACAACTAAAGGAAGGAGACGTTAGATATCCCAACTGATGTATCGGAGCTTTCCCTCCTCCGTCGTTGTTGCGTTTACCATCGTTGTCTTTAAAATCACTATCGAATACCGCTGCACCGTTATTAATCGACGGGGACTCGATAACCGGACGACCATTACTTCCGGTAATAGCACCTTTAGTGGCTCCATTGGCACTCCATTCCCAAGCCGCATCATCATTGGGCTGTGGGTTCGCACAAGCATTGTCAGCAGTAAACCCTTCCGTGGTCCAGTCATTCAATCCGCCGTCAAATTCACTATTCTTATCTCCTGGCCCCCCCCAAATATAGGTTTGTGCATTCGTGTTGGTGTATATTGCAACTAGGAATAGTGCAATAATCATGGTAGAAATTCTTTTCATTGTATTAATTTTAGAGTTAATAGATTACTAGATAAATATCCATCTGAATCTGAGTTACTTTTTAAGTTAATAACACTCATTTCAAATTTTTGAAGTGTAAAAATAAGCTATTTATTTGATATCGTCGAACATACTTACAATCTTCTGATTTTTTGTCTTTCAACTTACCCTTTTATCGTCCGATACTTCGCTTCAAGCTCCTTTCTCCATTTACGCATTGGAAGAGGACTTACTCCTGCAATACCACAAACTGTTCCACCGGCAATATTGGCTATTTCTGCAATATCTCCTATCTCTAATCCATGATATAGAGCAAGACTCACTACACTCAATACCGCATCTCCTGCCCCGCATACATCTACAATCTCTCTCGCCTCCGTAGGAGCTAAAATATCCCCGTTAAAACTCGACACATAAATCCCTTTATCCGATAATGTAATTACCACATTCACACAATCCATTCTCTCCCTTAAAGCTCCTACACACTTGCGCAAGGACTCCACGTCTATTCCACAATTCCATCCTAAAGCCTCTCGAACCTCCTTGAGATTGGGTTTTATCAATCCGACAGATTTGTAATCGAAAAAATGCTCTCGCTTAGGATCCACTGCGGTGAATATGTTACCTTCCCGCGCTTTGGACAATGTCCTTTGGATAATCTCTTGGGTCAATAGGCCTTTGTTGTAATCCTGAAAGAGTATCATCTCCGGCTGCCATCCTTCTATACAAGCCTCTATCTCATCCCACACCTGTGAGGCCATAGAAGTTGAAATATCTTTTACCTCTTCTTCATCCACTCTTAACAATTGCTGACCTCCGGCCATTATGCGGGTCTTAACCGTCGTCTTCCTATCGCCATTTCTTACAATGCCACTTACTTCAAATCCCTCATTTTTTAAGATATCCATAAGTTTTTCTCCATGGGTATCTATACCCACGATAGAAACTATCCTAACTTCAGCGCCTAATGATTTGAGATTAAGTGCCACATTTGCGGCTCCTCCCGGTCGGATAATTTGTTGCTGATATTTCAAGATAGGTACGGGCGCTTCAGGTGATATCCTCTGAACTTCTCCCTTCAAATACCGGTCAAGCATTACATCACCGATGAGTAAAACTCGGGTTTCGGGAAATCCATTGTCTATTAATTCTTCTATCTTCATATCCCCTTTTACTTGCAAATTTCCCGCCATTTTTGTGATTCCTCCCCTTGAAAAAACACCTTTTTTCAAGTTGCAGTCATTTTGCCCTGTTTACCCGATACACTTGAGCAAAGTTACCTTTCAACTCTGTTCCACAGCTCTCCTATTGATAGATGAATATCGTAAGAGTACTCTATACAAATGGGAATTAGGTATGAAATTGTTGCGTGCTGTCTTCCATTTACTCTATTTCGTAATATAGAATTCTTATAAAAAGGCTTTTCTACCATGTTGATAAATTGTTTTACTTTTGATAATAGCAAAATAAGACTTGGTTTTACCTCGACAGTCTATCTTTGTATTGCCGGTGTATGAAAGACAAAACTTTACCGGTAGCTCCAGACTGTTGTTGGATATAGTCCAATACCTGTTGGGATGCTGATATTCTGAAGGACTCGTCCAATAAAGCTTCCATAATACGGTGCAGTGCGGATACACTATCTACACTGAAAGCACCCCCACATTCTTTGAGTTCTACCGCTTCCTTAAATTTCTTGTATTTCATCCCAAATACAATAGGAAGTCCATAGGCTGCAGGCTCTAAAATACTGTGCAATCCCGTTTTAAAACCACCTCCCACATAAGCGATCGCTCCCAGTCGGTACAAGCGCGATAACCATCCGACATTATCCACGATCAACATCCTACGTGCACAATAATCTCCCTCACTCCATATTCCACTCTTGGGAAACATCTTCTTAATCTTTCGAATCCGGGCAGGACTTACTTCATGTGGGGCTAATATCACTTTCCAATCCGTTGGCATTTCATACCTCAACAAATTATACAAGACTCGTTCATCCTCCGGCCAGGTACTGCCACATATTAACACTTTATAACCCGACACAAACTCCATCACCTCCAAAGGCAAGTCATTGGCCCTTTGAGCTAGGGACAATACCCTATCGACACGGGTATCTCCGATGATATCTACCTTTTTTATACCGTGTTGTTTAAGTACCATTGCACTTTCTTTATCCTGTACAAATACTCGGTCAAATCCGTCCAACACCGGTAAAAATGCACGCCCCATAACACTCATCGGATATTTTTTCTTCCGAAAAACAGCAGATATAAGAAGGGAGGGAATTCCCTTGCGTTGGAGCACCTGCAAAACGTTCCACCAAAATTCATATTTTACCCAGATTACTAAGGATGGGCTTATCTGTTCTATAAAAACATTTACCTTCTTTGGTGAGTCTATCGGCAAATAGACGACTAAGTCAGCCATTTCATACCCCTTCATACGACGATAACCGGAAGGAGAAAAAAAACTCAAAACAAGCTTAACACCGGGATAAGCCGCTTTTATCCCCTCCAATACCGGTCGCCCCTGTTCAAATTCGCCAAGCGATGCACAATGCATCCATACCACCGGATGATCTTCAGAATGAAATCTTTCCAACACCAGATGTTGATGTTCTATCCCCTTGACTCTTTCCTTAGCCTTCTTAGAGATGAGGGATAACACAGGTTCCAAAACTCGATATATCCCAATTCCAATTTTGTAAACCCACCACATCTTCTAATAGTAAATTAACGTGTCCGTGCTCCCGTAATAATACGCAAAATAATATCCAAATTTCAATCCAATCAAAAGATCAAATCTCAGTGTATTATCCCGCATCAATGTGTCGTAATTAAAGGATCTCCTATTGCGAGTTACTCCTTCCGTCATTTCCAATGCCACATAGTAATTGAATCGATTTTTGGAGGAAATGTGCTCAAATGCCACCCCTTGTCTCATCGCCCACCCATAAGTTAATCGGTCCAAACCCTTCCCGTAATCTCCAAATAATTGAGCTAAAGATCGAGAATCATCTACAAAGTGGATTTTGTGTTGCAAAAAACCCAATCCTATATTCAAACGCACAAAATTTAAACGCTTCGAATCTCCTATAGCAAATAACCTCCCCCCTTGAATCCCTCCGTAATAACCTCGCTCTCGCAGTAATAACGGAACTTCAAACCCTCCGTCACTCGACCATCCGAATATATATCCCTCCTCATTGTATAACCACCCGACCGTGTTTTCCTTCACCCTTCTGCCAAAGATATAACCGCCCTCTACTCCTACAAAATAACGATTGTCCGCCCATCTGTGCCGCAATCCCCCTCCTATATTCAAGTTGTACCCAAACCGATTGCTCAATACACCGATAGGCTGCTGTACACCATAGGCTACCTGAAAATCCCAAGATTTATAGTCCTTGGTCCCGATATCATTCTCTTGAGCGAGCAAAACCTCTATCACCCCCAACATCCCCAATATTACAAGAACTAACCGCATAGCTTACCTTTATATTTGTTATCTTTTTTATTGTATGTTAATACGGTCCCGAAGATAAAGGGGAGTCCCTGTCACTCACAGGCCGTGATGTTCCTATCGCTTTCTAATATCAATCTACACCCGGATGAGATGTTTCTATTGATCCCAACTCTTTAGTAACTACTCTTCTATCCTCAGCTCCTTTATAAATTCCCTTAAAAAATCAAAGGTCTCCAATCCCTCTTCATCAATTACTACTCCATTGTACAATACGATATCCAAATCTATTGTCCTGGGTCCGTTTTTATTTTCCGTCCTAACCCGTCCTAACCGCTCCTCTATCCAACGCAATCGAAGTGCTAACAACTCCAAAGGTAAAGAAGTTTGTAATACTATCGCTCCATTGAGAAAATCCGGCTGATCTTCGTATTTCAAAGGCGCTGTATAATAAAAATCCGTAGTGCGTAATACATGACCGATCTCTTCCAATTCTTCCAATGCCAACTCTATGTTTTCTTCCGGCTCTATATTCGAACCCATGCCTATAACTACTTCAGCAGGCCGATCCGAATCATCGATATGTATCATCACATTATCTGCAAATCGCAGGGCATAAGGCTTTTCTACAGTGACACTTACATCTGCCAAATACGGATTGGCCTTAATGTATTGATAGACGTGCTCCGCCAGTGTCTCTATCAGATGAAAGGACGCACCATCCACAAGTTGTATGACCTCCTTCGTCATCCGTTTATAATTAACGGCATGCTTTACATCATCTGTTTCGACGGCCTTTGCCGCATTGTACTTAAAACTAAAACTGATGACGACATCTTGGAGTTTTACCTTTTCCCATTCGTTAAACCCTATATAACACCGCAATCTCAAGTCGGCAACTTCGACGATTGAATAACGTATTTTTTCTTCTTTCTTCATATATGAAACGATCACGAATTTTATTAATCATAAATTCACACACAAAGATGATTAAAAAAATTTGTGTGAGAGCGCAGCGGTTACATAGCTGCAGAAAATTTATAATATATTTATTTTCAATTTATTAGAAATTTTTAAAGATATGAAACGAACATGAATTTTTTTAAACATAAATTTCACACAGAAGTATGTTTAAAAAAATTCATGTGAGAGCGCAGCGGTTACATAGCTGCAAAAATTTTATAATACTTTTATTATCAATTTATTAGAAAATTTTAAAGATATGAAATTGTTGATTGTCGCCATTATAATAAATGCTCTCCACCATCCACATATAGGATTTGTCCTGTTATGAAATGGTTGGATATAAGAAATATTACTGCCTGAGTTATCGCTTCTACATCTCCCACCCTCTGCAATGGAATTCGTTGAGCCCGCTCCTCTAAATACGAACGGTTACCGCCCGGTGGAGGCAATATTAGACCGGGTGCAATGCCATTAACTCGTATATCCGGACCTAAAATCTTAGCAGAAACACGAGTAAATTCAGCTAAAAGCTTTTTTGAAAGCGCATAATCCAAATAATTTTCGTCTTGTCTATTGATTCGAGTGTCCAGTATATTGATTATAACACCTTCCCCTTCTTTATCTTTAGCAAACAGTTTGGTCAATAAATACGGCACCGTAAAGTTGATATCCAAATGGTGTTCCAAAGATTTTGTCCCCGCCTCTTTCATATCCGAATCCATAAAGACAGAAGCATTGTTGACTAATACATCCGGCTTCCATCCCGAGGGAATACTGCTCCACATACTTGAGATACCCTCAGGACAACTAAAGTCAGCTTGCAAAAGACGAACCCCAACTCCAAGGGTCCCCACTTCCTGTCTACACTGCTCCACTGCTGCTTTAGAGTGATTGTAGTGCAGTAAAATATGGTAACCTTCCCGTGCTAATGCCATTGCAATACCCTTCCCCAATCGAACCGCCCCTCCGGTAACCAATGCAACCTTTCTCTTTTTCAAAATGTATTTTGTTTTACTACGATGCGGTAAAAATAGTCATATTTTATCATTCCTCCCCCAAGACTGAGAATTCCCTACAATTTCGCAATTGATAGTATAAAGAGTACGAATACGGCATAATCATTTTCCATTCGATTTTAGGTCGTGGGTTATGATTGCTCGAGTTAGAAAAAACGGCCAAAACCTCGTTTAAACAGCGGAGGCCGACGGTTTTGGTAAGAGGTATTTCCCGACTTTAACCAAATATAAAAGTAATAGAGGGAGGAA
Source organism: Saprospiraceae bacterium (assembly GCA_026983735.1). Classification (GTDB taxonomy): domain Bacteria; phylum Bacteroidota; class Bacteroidia; order Chitinophagales; family Saprospiraceae; genus JALSTN01. Next base: position 8,959 of record JALSTN010000153.1, read on the forward strand.
GTTAATGTTAAAACTCTGTGGAATTATACTCCACCCCAATAATAGGACAAGCAAGCTCAGTACAATTAGACCGGACACGACTTTTGAAATACGCCAGGAGCGATTCAGTGGCATAAAAAACAATAGAATATAAAGAGGGTTAAGCCAAAGCAAATTCCAATTGTCACGCGCAGCATAATCATAATTGGAAACTGTCCACAAAGCAATAATTAAAACAGACATTGTCGCTGCGAAAAAAAACCAAATCCGATCATAAACCGTTACCCACTTCCGCCAGTTCGACTGTCTAATCCAAATAAATGCCAACACGAGCTCTAGGAAAAATAAAAACCAAACCCATACTGCCGGATACTCCAATATTCCTAAAGGCTTAGGAGCTTTACCGCGTGTGAGTATCCTGTGCTTTTCTGCAATCAAGGCTCCGTTGACCTTAGCTCCTCGGATATATTTATATAGTATCACTGGGATAAACATCTGTTCTCTGGGGGTAGCAACCCGATCTGAAAAAGGTCCGAGAATCATATCTGAAAAAAACTTGATCCAGGGATTGTATTTCAGTCCGTCTCGATAGATCTCTCGAAAGGTTTTGTTGTCTTGATCCAACTTAGGATATTCCAGGTCACCATAAACATCTTCTAGCACATCCCGGACCAATGTCGAACAATTTCTGTAAATATAATCATACTTGTATTGACCGCCTTCCTCCATAAAAAACGCTCCGGATAGAATCGTCATCAATTGCTCTTTTTGCTTTGAGGTCAATTTGAGAAAGAGCTCATCTACCGTGCGGTTTTTTTTATACACATCCGTCGTAGGAAAAGAATATATATCGTAATACAAATTCCCAAAGAAAAATTCTTTCATATACGATATCACCTCCCAGTTCGCCCTCCCCGCAAAATCAATCACATCGTCCCTATGCCAAGTGTGGTTTATTACTCTAAACTGTGTGTGTCCAAATGCAGTAGTCAAACCCGGAACCCCTTCCAATGCCAATAGTGTAATCGTTACGCTATCTCCTTTCTTATACGGAATATAAGTATGCTGTCCCTGTATATGTGACACAAATATAAAATACAGTATCACTTGAGTTACTACTGTGAATTTCTTGATGCTTAATCCTACCATCGAACTCTTTTTAGATATGAATGGATTGTATAACCTGCTGGAACAAAAAAAGCCGGAGTAATTCCGGCTTTTGTGGGCGATGAGAGACTCGAACTCCCGACCCCCTGGGTGTAAACCAGGTGCTCTGAACCAACTGAGCTAATCGCCCTTTTTGTCATCTCGTACAAAATGGAGTGCAAATATACAACATTTTAAAAATTCATGGCATTTGACCTTCTTTTTTTATTATTCCTTCTTTTTATTTGACAATTACAATGAACCTTCTTTGATTCGGGCTGTTGAGATTAGCAATATGTTCTTTACATTTTACAATTAAAAAATTAACAATGAAGACATTCATTAGCATTTTATTCGGGACCTCTCTTCTTTTTATACTTTCTTGCAAAAAGGATGAGCCCCTACCCGATACCTGTACAAAAGCCCTCACATATGACGCAGATATCAAGGCAATAATCAATGCCAACTGCAACGTTACCGGTTGCCACGATGGAGTCAATACAATGCGTAAACCACTAACCAATTATCAACAAGTCAAAGCAGTCCTCGCAGGGGTTGAAGAACGAGCAGTTGTGAAAAAAATCATGCCGCCGGCTCCAAAGGGAGGTCCACTTTCGGATGAAGATATCGCCTTGTTGAGATGCTGGATTGACCTAGGGGCTCCTGAAAAATAATTGGATAATAATATATTTACGGTAGATCTTAATCCAAAGGATATCCCACTGTTTTAGCAAATTGTTTTTCTGTCCATATTTCGACACTTCCCAAAGCTTTTGCTTTAGTAAGTTTGGATCCTGCTTTTTCTCCTACTACCAGAATATCTAAGTTAGAACTCACAGCTGAAATGAGTTTAGCTCCTGCTTTCTGGGCCATTTTTTGAGCTGTTTTGCGGGTCATATGCTCTAATTTTCCGGTAAATAAAATGGTTTTACCATATAGAGGAGCACTTTCTTCTACCTCTAGAGGTTTGTCCTCTTCGGTCTGGTTCATGTTGACCCCTAGTTCTGCCATTTCATACAATACCCTTACGTTATCCTCCTCTTGAAACCACTGCCGGACATTCAAGCCGATGACCGGCCCTACGTCAGGTATGCGCTCAAATTCTTCTTGACTCCATTGCTGTAATTCAAAGATATTCCCGATGCGCTCAGCGATAAGTTGGGAAGCTTTTTTCCCTAAATGATGAATGCTCAAACCGTACAATAAACGGTGAATCGCATTAGACTTAGCCGCATCCACTGAGGTTTTAATATTGAGTGCTGACTTAGACCCAAAACCCTCTAACTCCGCTATGGAAGAATAATCTAATCGATATAGATCCGCATAATTTCTCAACCACCCCAAACCATAAAATCTCCGGATCGTCGATGCGCCTAATCCCTCTATATTCATAGCGTCCTTGCTCACGTGATGAATCAGTCGCTGGATAATTTGATCCGGGCAATTTTTATAATTAGGACATCTCCAAGCGGCATCTTCCTTCACCAGAACAGTGTTGCAGGATGGACAATGCTTGGGAAATAAAATCTCTCTTTCCTTTCCATCCCGCAATTCGGGTAGAGACTTAACAATATACGGTATGACATCCCCTGCGCGCTCTATCAGCACCATATCCCCCAATCTCAAATCCTTTTCACGTATAAAATCAGCGTTGTGCAGGCTAATGGATGAGATCGTAACCCCGGCTAAGGGAACAGGACTCACCTTGGCTACCGGTGTGATTACTCCTGTTCGTCCTACTTGAAAATCTACCTCTTCCAAACGTGTAGTAGCTTGCTTAGCCTTAAATTTATAAGCTATAGCCCACCGAGGATGATGCATCGTACTGCCCGCCTTTTCCTGCAAATCCAATCGGTTTACTTTCACTACCGCTCCATCCAATTCGTAGGGATAATTATCCCGAACTTCCTCCTCCATAAATTTACAATACGCGATGACTCCATCTATATTGTCAAATACTTTTACAATATCCAAAGCAACTCTAAATCCTATTTCTGCAGCGTAATTCAGACATTTATAGTGGGTTTCGAAGGACTCCAAAAGGGAAGTACCGGTGGCGTCTACTGCATATCCCAGTTGAAAAACCATTAAATCCAACTGCCGCTTGTCGACCGCTCGCGGATCCTTCATCCGAAGTGCTCCCGTAGCTGCATTTCTCGGGTTGGCAAAAAGCGAAAGTCCTTCCTCTGCTCTTTGTTTGTTGATGGTTCTAAACTTTTCCTTATGCATCAACGCTTCTCCTCTTAACTCCGCTAGATAGATGTTCTTAGTATGAAAATCTGCCTTCAAAGGAACAGATCGAATGACTCGAATATTGCGGGTAATATCTTCACCGACAATCCCATTGCCTCTCGTAGCTCCACGAATTAACTTGTCCTTTTCATACAAAAGCGAAATGCTCCCTCCATCGAACTTCGGCTCTACACAGTATTCTATCTCCATACCCGGCTCCAATTCACAAAATCGCTTCACTTGCGCATCAAATTCCCTCAGATCTTCTGCATTGTAGGAATTGGCCAAGGAAAGCATGGGCACAACGTGTTTTACCTCTTCAAAATAATCCGTAATATCACTGCCTACCCTTTGTGTAGGCGAATCTTCCCGTATCCAATCCCTATGAAATTGTTCTACTTTGACCAAAAGAGTAAAAAGCTGGTCATACTCATAATCACTTATCAATGGATTATTCTCCACATAGTATTTATACTCATGAAACTTGAGTACATCCACCAGTGTATTATAACAATCATAATCACAAGCATTCGGTGACATACCCAATGCACCCTTTGAAAACTCAAAAAAGGCTTTCTCCTGTTGAGACGTATACATATCTATCTATTTGGTGCGAAGATAAGGGGAATATTGGAACGCCGGAATGCATTTCTAAAGACTTCCTCCAAAATTATCAAGCAACTTATTCATTATCCCATAACCTTTCAACCTCGACTTTAAACACGATAGAAGCCCCAAACTCTCCCCCCTTCGAGCATATATCATTTAGTGGAGTGGGCGTGAAAAATAATTGGACAGCTCTTGATTTTTTGTTCTTTGTATCAAGACAAAGAACAAAAAAGGCTAAACTCAACTCCAATATTCCAAATTCACTTCAGAAAGCCACCTAGTAGGCGTTTAATCACGACAGAAGCCCCAAACTCTCCCCCCTTCGAGCATATATCATTTAGTGGAGTGGGCGTGAAAAAATCCGATCAAACAAAATCGTGTCTGAGCGAAGCGAGTTTGATTTTGTTAGGATTTTTTTATGCGCACGAAGCGTTGAGAATGATAT
>JALSTN010000154.1 GCA_026983735.1 Saprospiraceae bacterium
CCTCCGCTGAATTTATTACCCTTCCGATAAGATTGTGCGATCCTACGGTTCACCTTCGATTTTTTCCACTCAATGATTCTGCTAAACACTATGAATGGAGACATGAGTACTATCAAGACACAATATATAGTAAAAAGGATTCTTCCGACCTGATTTATAGTGAACCGGAAAGAACCATAAAATATACCAAGAATGGTCCGATCTATGTGACGACTCATTTAGCTATTGAAACGCGAGCGGGATGCATAGATAGCTTGTATAGAATAGATACGATTTTTATTCTCAATGCTAAGTTTATGCCGGATATAACGAGGGGCTGTGTTCCACTGACAGTACAATTTGCAGACTCTTCAATATCGAAGTCTGATATTGTACGTTGGACTTGGGATTATGGAGATGGAGAGACAGAAACAAGAACGGATTCTACTAGAAGAGAACATACTTATAGGGATACCGGAGTGTATAAAGCCAGACTTATAGTCGAGAATGCTATGGGCTGTATAGATACGTCTTATGAGGTGATTATAGAAGTGGGAGATAAGCTTAATCTTGATTTTTCTGTGGATAAACAAGAGGTCTGCCATGGAGAAACTGTCTTTTTTACCCCCCTGCCGGAAAAGGATGATAGGGGCTTGGGCTGGCATTTTCATACCGATGAAGGAAGGGCGCATCAATGTCCGGACGGCCCGCAGTTTTCACATAGTTTTATAACCAAGTCGGGAAAGATGGATGTCACTATGGAAGTCGACTACAATGGATGCTATACCTCCTTAACCAAAAAACAACTCATAAATGTTAAGGGACCCTTTGCTCGCATAGATTATTTGATGAGATGTGACTCTCCTTATCATGTGATATTCAATGACTCGAGTGACGCTGCAACCTCCAATACCTGGTTTATTCAGGATTCTGTTCTGCATGACAAATCCCACTTTGTTTATAAATTTGATAGTACGGGAGACTATAGAATAGTTTTAAAAGCCGAAAATGATCAGACGGGCTGCCCACCCTCCTTTGATACCGTAGTAATTCATGTACGCGATCCTAAAGCGGTTTTAAAGATAGAGTCTAAGGCTTGTGTGAATTATGTTACGCTTATTGATGCATCCGGTAGTAAAGATGTGGATGCCCGTTGTCACAAGGGGTACACTTGGTTATTCAATAAGCATAGGCCTGTTACTTGGGATAAACCCATTTTAGATGACTTCGGATATCCTATATCAGGGGATTGGACAGTCCAACTCGAAGTGACGGATATAAATGGTTGTAGGGATACCAGTGAGATTTGGCATTCAAAGGTCTTTGGTATTGACGTAGATATTGAAGCAGATAAGAATAGATTTTGTGTTCCTGCACAAGTGCATTTTACTGCAAAGGCTAGAGGGGATACCACTCTTACCAATTTTAGTTGGGATTTCGGTGATGAAACCGAGGGGACCGGCCAAATGGTTACGCATACCTACACCAAATTTCAAGATACCGCTATTGTAATGGTGACGGTTACGGATGCCTTGGGGTGTACTCATTCGAATTCTATTAAGGTCACGATGTATGAACCGATAACGGATATATTTACAGATCCTACGCCCGCAAAGATTTGTTTGGGAGACAGCATTGGTTTTGATGCATTGGATTTTAATGCTGAGGGTTCTCATTTGACGTTCCATTGGGATTTTGGAAATGGAGATACATCTAATCTTAAAAAGAATAAAGTCAAATATGAGAAGCCGGAGAAGTACGAGGTCGAACTTATCGGGACAGAGGTTGGAACGGGCTGTAAGGATACCGTTCGGACTAATGTAATCGTCCAAGATCTTCCGGTCGCTGATTTTAGAAGCACTTTGGATCCGGATACGATCGGCTGTGCCAACTCGATAGTACGATTTGATGCTGTAGACCGTCCGGGAGGTGTCGTAACAGAAAGAATATGGAATCTTGGCAATGGGATTGTTGTTCCCCGAACCCCTTTTGTCGAACAGTCTTTTAGAAAGGGTACATATGAAATTGAGCTCATCGTCTCTACTTCAGCAGGATGTTCTGATACCATTTCAAAGGCGTATACGTTTATAGGTCCTGAGGGAGATATAGAGGCCGAGAGAGATACACTCTGCCCAGGTGATGTGGTCCAATTAAAACTTAAAGATACACTAGATGTGGATCGATGGGTATGGGAGGTGAGCGGTCGCACCTATCCCAATAAAGATCCGCTATCTTCTGAGATTTTCATTACAGACAATAAAGATAGCTCCAATGTAGTGCTACATCTCTTTAAGGAAGAATGTGAGGCGGTCATTGTCAAGCCCATCTACTTTTATAGAATTATAGCGGATTTTGACAATTCCCCGGGGTGTTTAGGTGACCATAGGCTAGTCAATAATTCCACAGGAGGAGACATTTTCTCCTGGGATTTGGGAAACGGCCAGTTTTCCGATCAACGACATGCCCTTACGCGTTACGAAGAACCCGGCATCTATAAAGTCCAACTTATCGCCCAAAGTAAACATCATGGATGCATTGATTCTGTCGAAAAGGAAGTGCTGATTTATCCCTCTCCTGAACCACAAGGGGAGGATCTGGTTATCTGTGAAGGTAATTCTGCATTATTGACCCTTAAAAACACTCATCCGGCGAGTCAATATAAATATTTGTCTCAAGATGGATTTTCTATTACCCCTGATGGACAGACGCCCCCCTTGGCGGGAAAGGATCGATTTTTATTCATTGTGGAGGAGACAGATACCAATGGCTGTGTAGGTAAAGACAGCATAATGGTAGATTTGGTCAGGCATCTTTTCATACCGAGTCTAGACACATTTATATGTCTGGGAGATCCTATTGTTTTGCCGGCAGAGGATACCTTTGGATACTATGAATTCAAATGGTCACC
>JALSTN010000155.1 GCA_026983735.1 Saprospiraceae bacterium
TGTCCGGTGGCTGGGGAAGCCTCCGTTTTGGTGAGACACCCATCTCATCAAACGATATCTAAAGACTTCTTAAATATCAAAATATTATTGAAAGGAGCACATTCTTTAATTTTAAAATCTAATTAAAGTGAAATATTTAAATTTATTATTTGCATTCCTAGTAATAACTATCTTTTCCTTCAACCCCACTTCCCCTGCTGCCGGTCAAACAGATCAGCCGGATACGGTGGTTGTGACGATAGATGGAGGTCAAATACATACGCAGGTTTGGGATGATGGCGCAGATTGTACGGTCTATTTAATAGCTGGAGAAGGCACCTTTTCTCAAGGGCCTGACTGCTAATTTTATTTATAAAAGCTAGAAAGAGTTTGCTTCTGCTTTCTAGCTTTTATTCATTTAATGATTTATAGAATATGAGCCCTTATATAAACATTAGCTACATCAAACATATATCCTTTATGTATATGTTATTGACCATATCTACACTGCCGTATAAATCACATCTATATGCGCAGTCATTAAAAGTTCAATATTTGCTAAAATTCCACACTCCGGAAAGTGCGAAACAATACTTATCTGCAAAAAAAATACAAGTTTATAAGAAAAGTGATGTAGCGACCAATTGGTTTTACAGCCTGACGATTTGTACAAACTATAGTTATTGGACTTTAGATTCTGTGGTTTATCCTTGCTCTATCAGAATTCAATCTAATAACCGACCTATTGATTACATCCAATTTGATACATCTTCCTCAAAAATAAAATATAGAAAAATACATTTTGACACCACCAATCAATTCTACTCTATTTTACCAAATAAAGATACCAAGTATCGTTACCAAAGTATGGAATGGGATATCGACTTCACCTCACAAAAAATAATCCTCGGACATAAATGCTTCAGAGCAAAACACAAATATCGATCGAACCTTGAAGTTTGGTTCACTCCGGAAATTCCGACTAAATATGGGCCGAAAGATTTGAACGGACTACCCGGATTAATTCTTGAGGTACACCATATCATATATGATTTATATTTAATAAATATTAATCCCTCAGATCCATCTATGTGCGATAGCCTCGCCCCCTTCAACTGCAAATCAGTAAGCCAGAAAAATTTTAACGAACAACTGCGTAACTACCAATGGTCTATCAATGCACATGACCCCTGTGACAAGACAAAAAATAAACCTTAAAATACATCCTTTTCCATAAAACTGACATCTATATTATCGAAATGATTATCTTTTCCTTCCAACCCACTTCCCCTGCTGCCGGTCAAACAGATCAGCCGGATACAGTGGTTGTGACGATAGATGGAGGTCAAATACATACGCAGGTTTGGGATGATGGCGCAGATTGTAATGTCTATGTCATCGGAGGTGCCGTTATCACAGAAGGCCCGGATTGTTAATATAAATATCATCAGGTAAGAAAAGAGACTATCTCTTTCTTACCTGAATTTCTCATTTTATAAAAATTATATATATGTTTAGCTTGTTATATATTAAATTCAATAATATAATATATTTAACGCTCAATTTATGTGCTCTTTTAATCATATCAAGCACTTCAATTCAGTGTCAAAATATCAAAGTACAATACCTCCGAAAACGTTCGAACCTCCCCAAAGCAATAATTAAAATTTTTCCCCAAGAGAAAATTCAAAAATGGACTCGTAGTCACAAAGTTACTGATTGGTACTATTCCTTATCTATTTGCTCTGAGCACTCTTACTGGACGCTTGATTCTGTAGTTCATCCATGTCCAATACGAATACAAGATAATGATCGACCTTACGATATTCTGCAAACTAATTCTTCTGACTCAAATATTATATATATGCGCTTCCATTTTGATACAAGTAAGCAGTATTATCTTGTCCTATCTGAGCCGGATTCCGTTCCATTTTATTTAAAAAAAGAATGGATTATAGACTTCACTTCAAGTAAAGAAATCCTTGGATACAAATGTTTTAAAGCGACCTCCAAAAAATCACCTGAAGAGGTATTGTGGTTCACTCCTGAAATACCTACACGATATGGTCCTAGATTTCTAAATGGACTACCTGGTTTGGTTCTAGAATCAACTGATATTATCTCCCATTACAAAGCAATTAAAATAGTTTTACATCCACTTTCAAACTGTCATAAAATTAATGAATTTAATCATAAAGTCATATCTATTGACGAGAGGAATTCATTGTTCCTTAACCACTACGAATGGTCCATCAATGCACATGACCCCTGTTCATCCAAAAAGAAATAAGTTAGAAACCACTCAAAATGACAACCATTTCATATCAAAATACTATCATTTCATACCAAAAATTAATATTCATTGCCGTAGTATTATGGTGTAGTATTTCGGTGTCCTTTTCCCAAACCCGGATAACCTTTCAGTCAATAGAGGATAGCAGTGCCATCCGAGATTTAGTCATTCAGATATGTGCAGACGCGACACACCAACGGATAAGCGACATTCAAATCACAGATCAAGCAGGGCAAATCACACTTAAAAAGTCTTCTCAAGACAGTATTTTTCTTCTGACCTCCCATCTAAAATTTGCACCGGCCACTTTTTCTCTTCAACTATCAACTGAAGACACCATCTTTTATCTCACACCGCAAACATTCAAAATCAAAGAGGTGACGGTAAAGGCCTTTGACAAAGGGGTTCGCGTCAAAGGGGATACGATCAGGTTTGACCTCAAGGTATTCCGAAACGCTTCTCAAAAAGATCTGAGGGATCTACTCAAAGATCTCCCCGGTATCGAAATTTCGGAGGATGGAACTATCAAATATCAAGGGAAAAAAATAGATAAAATACTTATATCCGGACGCGATGTAGTCCGAAGTCAATTTGAAGCCCTCAATCGACTCCTT
>JALSTN010000156.1 GCA_026983735.1 Saprospiraceae bacterium
GCGACAGAAAATTTTCCTGTATAAGGAAGATTTTAATCGTTTTGTTAAAGGGCTGGAAGAAGTGGTTAATAAGGTCAAAAATGATTTGATGCCGGATTATGATTACAATCTGTTTGACAGAAGACAAGAAGAATGGGAGGCAAAGCAACGCGCATTGGCTGAAGAGGAAGCGCAAGTAGCTAAACAGGAGCAAATCTCTTCAGATGAAGCTTCATCTGAAGAGGGCAATCAATCTGATAAACCTTCTTCTGAATCTAAAGACGAAGATTTAGACTGGTCTTAACTTTAGGGGCTAATTGGTGTTAGAGGCATTGTTAAATTCCATTCATCTCTTATTTGGGCCATAGTTTTTGTGGATATTGCCCCGCTTTGATTAATTTTAATAGGCGTTTTTGCACATGCGCCTTGTCCGCTTTATAGGTTACCCCGAACCATTCCGAAGGAGATGCAAGCACATCGACATTGGCCAGCTCTTCGGACTGCATACGAGTGATGACCTCAGGAATATAGAGCTCTGATTTTTCTTCTTCACCATGCTTCTTCAGAAAATCTTTAAAGTATCGGGTAGTATGTTCGAATACAGCGGGTACAAAACCCCATAAGTTCATGGATACTAATGCCTCTTCCTCTAGTTCTACAGGATTATCCCCCATTGCATTGTAATATATCTTTCCGTCCTCAAGCCTTTTGATTTCCTTTCGTTCTACTACAGAGATAAGGTTGTTGTTGCTGTCCGATTGACAAACTCCCCGGTTGACAGTCCCATGATCAGAAAGCGTGTTGTTCAAGTAATAGGAAACCGTACAATATGTTTTTTGATCTTTTTCCGGAATCCTAGCCAAATAATTGTAAATGATGTCATAAGCCTCCTTCCCATAAAAGTCATCGGCATTGATGACCGCAAAGGGTTCTTCGACAACGTGTCTCGCAGCCCAAACAGCATGGGCAGTACCCCAAGGCTTTTTTCTATCTGCCGGTAGAATAAATCCCTCAGGTAGATCATCCAGACGTTGATTGACGAAATGGACCTTCATATCTGTCGGTAGTTTGCCTTTGAGAAAATTTTCAAAGGCCTCCCTGAAGTCTTCCCTAATGATATAAACCACCTTTCTAAATCCTGCTCGATAAGCATCGTATAGAGAATAATCAATAATGGCCTCACCATTTGGACCTACATCATCCATTTGCTTGAGCCCTCCATATCTAGAGCCCATTCCTGCGGCCAAAATCATCAAACTCGGTTTCATATTATTAATATTTTGCAATTTATGAAAAATACGGCAAATCCAGTATTTGTACTCTAATAGAACAGCGTTCTTTTATCAGGGGCTTATCAATCTCAAGTGACTAAAATGGATAAAGAAGTCAAAGCCTATTTAAAGAATTCTTTTAGTATTTAAAGTTATAATCATTTCTATCAAAACTTAGCAATGAAACCTAATTTGCATAGTAATGTTCCCTTGGGTTCTGGAAAGAATCTTAACCTATAGTTGGTAAAGATTCCATACATTGCTTTTGCTTTTGAGCTGCGAAGATACTCTAAAGCGATTAAATACATAGGAAACAAACATGAATTTTATGGATTGCAAAGTCGCATATTACTTTTTTTAAGTAGACACAAGCATCCATGGATGTGAATCCCTTATTGCCTACTTAAATGCGAAAGTTAAAACACTGTTAAAAAGGAATAATTTTACAACTAGCGATGCCATATACCCGTCTGAAGTAGGAAAGTTGTACATTTGTATTTGTTAATCCTATTTCGAAGTGTTGAACTGGTTAGAACCTGAAGTTGTAATTAGAATATTGTAATCAATGAAAGAAATGAATATGCATATAAGGGGCTTAGTAAATTATATTTTGATATTACTAACTGTAGTAAGTTTTGTAGTACACGGAGTATCCCAATCTAATATTGATTCTACCTTGGTTCAGTTTTCTGGCGTAGTTATGACAGAGGATGGGGACACATTAATTCCCTTGCCATTTGTCAATATACAGGTCTTGGGGACTCCGCGGGGGACATATTCAGACTTTGATGGTTTTTTTAGTGTGGTAGCAAGCAAGGGGGATACCATTGGGTTCTCAGCTGTTGGATTTAAGGAGGTGAACTATGTTATTCCGGACACTTTACATGCCAATCGCTATACCATTTATCAGATGATGAGCAAAGATACGTTTTTACTGCCGGAGACGGTGGTGTACCCTTGGCCGAGTAGGGAGCATTTTAAGATAGAATTTTTAGCCTTGGATGTAGAGTCTCAATTGGATAAGCGTCTGAAAGATGTATTGTCCAAAGAGAAAGTTGATCGAATGCTTATTTTAATGCCCTCTGATGCCAAGGAAGTAGCTAAAGTATATTTCAAGCAACAGCAAAAGCAATTGTATTATGCAGGTCAAGTTGTTTCTCCCATTGATCCTATGGCTTGGATTAAATTTATAAAGGCATGGAGAGCGGGGAGATTCAAACGAAAGAAAAAATGACATTTTTACCATTGGTAATGCATTCATATAAAAGGGAAGACCGGATTCATCCGGTCTTCCCTTTTTTTATGGCTGAAAGAGTACTTCTACTATTCTACAGTCTCTTCTTTCTTTTCAGCGAGGAGTTCTGTTTCTATGACCTTAATAAGGACATCTTTAGGGAGGGCTCCAGCCTGCATCATCGGTGGCTTATCTCCTGTTGGTATGAAAAGTAAGGAGGGAATACTTCGTATTCCAAAGACATAAGATAGCTCTTGTTCTGCCTCTGTATCTACTTTGTAGAAATCTACTTTTCCCTCATATTCTTCAGATAATTCTTTGAGAATTGGAGCAACCATTTTGCAAGGTCCACACCAATCCGCATAGAAATCAATAATGGCAGGGCGTGTACCCTCAAAAT
>JALSTN010000157.1 GCA_026983735.1 Saprospiraceae bacterium
ATCAATAGATGCGGGTGTGGGAGTTGATGTACGGCCACCGTTGTTCTAGTCGGCCCGGAATAGTCAAAATATTGACCGTAAACCTCGTTATATCCCCCGAAGTCATTCATATTGACTAAGAAGGAGGTAACATCTACGATATCTTCCAATCCGGCACCTTCAGCTCCTAAGGTGGACTTAATATTTTCGATGACGGCTTGCGTTTGAATACGGATATCGAGGTTTGTGGTGCCCATTGTGTCTACTTCGGCACCCGCAATAGAATTGTCGGGTCGCCTTGAACTTGTTCCAGAGACAAATAAGAAGTCACCTACCCTTTTGATGTGTGGATATTTGCCCCTAGGGGTCGCTTTGTCTGCTAAATATCCACGGGGTTTTGCTGGCATTGTAATTTAATTTTAATACTCCAATAAGAATTTCATAACTTACTTATTCGGAAAATGATAAGGCCCTAAACAACCCTATAGACTACTCAAAATTAGAGTCCAAAGAGCTTATGGATTAGGAGAATAGTCGAATAATAAAATATGACCTGTCTTCTAATGATTTGGAAAAGAGATAGATATCCAATCTCTGGATAACAAATCCCTCCAATCTCTTCTTTGCGTCCGCTAAAATAAGAATATTCTTGAGAATGTATTGACTTTTTTATAGAGGAAGGGGAGTCATATAGGTATCCGGATAAAACGAGAAAAAGGAAAGCGCTACTATTTTTCAGTCAAATACATATGCATATTATAATTTATATGTATATTTGTGGCTGTAAAGGAATAGTATTGAAAAGACCGGGCGGGTGATTTTGGAGAGGGAGGCGAAAAGCTGTCACTATAATACTTAATGAATATATTAATATTTAACAAATTATCGAAATAAAATATTACTTTATTATGAAACGAACATAAATTTTATTAAACATAAATTTCACACAGAGTTTTGTTTAAAAAAATTCATGTGAGAGCGCAGCGGTTACATAGCTGCAGAAAATTTATAATACATTTATTTTCAATTTATTAGAAAATTTTTAAAGATATGAAAAGTATAATAAAATATTTGGTTTACTTTTTGGCGGTAGTACTACTTTTGTGGTGGTTAGTTTCTACTTTTAAAGGAAAGTCAACAGATGAGACCTCCCTTGAGAATACAGAGACAGAAAATATTTTATCAGAGAATGGCGAGGAAGATCTTTCTATTGACGATTTACTAGAAGATGCCGATGATAATACACAAAAAGGGAATATATCACAAGACGTGGATGTTTCATCAAATGCAGATGAGCAGACTAGCGGAGAGGATGAATCGGATGACATATTGATAGATGATACTTCTACTCCTCCTTCGACCGAGACTTCCACTACTCCTGCTATTCCCCCCACTACGACCAAGGTAATGATGAATTCAGGTACTTCTTCAGGGAGGTACTTTGTCATTGTTGGCAGTTTTATTGTCCCCGGCAATGCTCATACTCTGGAGAGAAAATTGAAAAATATGGGTTATTCGGGTGCTGAGGTTGTCAATTTTGATTTGTCTGAATACCATACTGTACTAGCTGGCAGATATGGGACTTTATCTGAGGCAAAGCAAGCAGAGCGCGCCCTTAAAGCCAAAGGCGTGGATGCATATGTACAACGCAGAAAACAATAAAACCCCATAGGCGTTTATTAGTGAGATAGAATGCAGTGGAAGTGTGGTTGGGGAGATTCTTCTTGCCATATTAAACTGTTTTTGTGGATTTAAAGCACTCGGTGATGAGGGGCAAACACTCGTTTATGAAAGGAATTTCATCTATTCTTTATTTCGCCATTGGATTTTTGATTCTTCAAGGAGGGATATCATGCAAGTCGGATCTAAATACAGATAGAATTAACACTTCTACTTCTACCAATGATCCCAAGACTTCTCCCAAGGTAGCAAATGCTCCTCTGGATACCACTAATCCGGATGCGCTCTATCGAGAAGCCGGAAAATACTTCAATAATAAGCAATATGGCTTGGCCGAACTCTATTTGAAAAAGGCGATGAAATTAAAGCCCAACGAGCCGGATTATTTTATGGCCATGGCGGATTTGTATATGGATCAAAACAACTCGAGAAAGGCAATTGACATATTGGAACAAGGGGTTAATGTAGCACCTAGAGATACACTTATTCGTTTGAAACAGATACAATTTCTCATTATCACACAGCAATACGCGGATGGAATTCAAAAAAGTGCCGACCTACTTGCCATGGACCCACAAAATGCAGATGCTTATTTCTTGCGGGGTCTTATATTTAAGGAGACGGATAATGATTCATTAGCGCGGATTAACTTTCAACATGCTGTTGACCTCGACCCAAAACTCACGGATGCATATATCAATCTAGGAGACTTGTATTCCAAAGACAATGACCCGCTAGCGCTCAAATACTATCAAAACGCCTTGGCTTTTGACGACAAAAACCCAATAGCCAAGCATTCTATAGCGTATTATTATCAAAACCACAATCAAATAGACAAAGCCATAGAGTTATACCAAGACATTGAAAAGGTTACCCCGGGATATCCGGATGCCTATCTCAATCTAGGTATCATTTTTATGACACAGGATAAAATTCCCGAAGCCTATGAGCAGTTCTCTAAATTTATTGAATTGGATGATCAGGCACCTGAGGGATATTACTATCGATCTTTGGCTGCCGAGCAGTTAGGAATGCCTCAGAAAGCTTTATTTGATATGAAAGAAGCGGTATCTATAGACCCAAAGTTTGAGAAAGCCCAAAAGGAACTAAAAAGGCTAGTTCACAAGAAGCAGTAGAAAAACCTTAACATTGGACCTAGAAGTTGTAGATGGACATTCTCAATACTGAAGGATAACCATCAAGGTTTGTACTTTGAATCCAGCAATATTTTTTGAGCATCATTTTGTTTCAAGAGCTCCTGAAGGGAGTATTCCGGATGTCGATGCATGTACTGACGAATGATTTGCCATCCTACCCAGTTGGCTGTTCTCCCCGGGGACTCTGAAGGCATATTGCGAGAGGAAGGAGCGGGATTGATGTAGGTGTTTATTTTTTTAGAGGAAGATTCGTAGAGGAGTTTTTCATTGAGGAACAAAGCCCAGATTTCCTTCGTATTGTTTTCTACCCATTTCATTTCTTTAGGAGTGTAATTTATCAAAATAGAGTCAGGAGTTTGGGGCATTAGTTTTTGGAGGATATAGAGTTTTTTTCCATTGTGCACCATCAGGTCAATCATGCGTTGACCAACGGGTGTTCCAGCTATATCATCTACAAGGGCCCACATGGCACCTCTAACCAGATGTGGTGGATCAAAATGTCGAGCATTGTATTTAGAAAAAAGTGGATCAAACGGAGCGAGAAAATGATAGGGGAATGCTTTGCCTAGATAGAAATCCAATCCTATTCCCAAGCCCTCCCGACCGGATTTCTCTTCAAATAGAAATTGTGCGACTCCTAGGTTGGAATGAACGAGATAGACGTCTGGTATTTGTCGATCGGGGAAGTAGTATTTGAGGTATTTTAAGGATTGTAATATTTGACTTTCATACGGTGTAAAATTAGTATAAAGTGAGTCTATTTTATGTTGTAATATCCTATATACCGTATCTTGAGAAAGCAGTTTCCACTGGTGAATAAAACCGGTATCCCGGGGGTCAATCTTCCTTTTGATACCTAGAATTTCATGAATCATAATAGACCAAAACTGAGGATGCTTTTGCTTCCATATCCCTAAAGAGTCTAAATGTGAAAGCGTCAACTGTTTCATTTGTTGATCTATTCTATAAAAGTGGGTTTTTATTTTGATACCGGAGACATCAGGGGTAGTCCCCTTTTGAGAAGTACATCGGGAAAGCACAAATGGAAGATATAGAAGAAATACTATTTGCAGAACTTTTTTCAAAACGCCTTTCCTAATTAGAATCATCGATTTTATTGCAAAGGTATAGATATTTTGGATTACGACTTTGTTCCGGGATATGATGAAGGGTTAGAGTGTAAAACACGATTCGTAGAGGTTTTAGTAAGCTGATCGGTCTACTATTTTTATTCATCATAATGCTGAATGCATTTTTTGATGAATAAAATTAGTACTCATTTCATAAGTGAACTAAATAAATAGGGTTCATGCTGGTTCAATCCATTAAAAATAATCATCTTCGCACATGGAATGGGGGCTTGAAGTACTTCAGGAGTTTCGTTCAATTTTATCTGGAGCATGGATAGCAACCCGATTAATTTGACAAATAAAAATACGTACTAATTTTGCAAAAATGTTCCTAGTTACAATTTCTAAGGTGCGTTTAGGGTTTTTTAATATTAGATAACACGATAAAACTATCATCTTTTATGATGTACTCAATGACCGGTTATGGAAGTGCCAACGGGTTTTTTAATGGGAAGGAGATTAAGGTAGAAGTAAGGACGCTTAACAGTAAATTTCTCGATATAAGATTAAAACTACCCTCCATCTATAAAGAATACGAGATGCCCTTGCGGAAGATCATTCAGCAAGACGTGCTCAGGGGCAAGGTTGATTTTTCAATAGAGCGTCTTTCAGAGGTAGACTCAGAGACTTTCAGACTTAATACATTGGCGATGGATGCTTACCTTAGCCAAATTGAGCTATATGCCCGCGACCATCAGATGGATACAGGAGATTTGCTTTCCACTTTGTTGCAATTGCCCAATGTGCTTATCCCAGATGTACCAGAAATTCCGGAGGGAGAGTGGAAGGTAATCGAGGAGCTAGGTAAAGAAGCGCTGAAGAACCTTCAGTCTTATCGGTTGGAAGAAGGGCGGGCAACGGAAGAAGTGCTTAGGGGAGCAATATCCCGAATTAATCAAGGAGTTGAAGCGATAAAACCTTATGAAGAGGATCGCATTGAATCTATTAAGAATAAAATTCTTCAAAATCTAAGTGTCGATTTTTCACCTGATCAAATGGACCAAAATCGCTTTGAGCAAGAGTTGATATACTACATGGAGAAATTGGATTTTTCAGAAGAACAAGAGCGATTATTGCAGCACACATCCTATTTTATTGATACGCTGGATTCTCCTGATTCTGTGAAAGGTAAAAAGTTAGCTTTTATATCTCAGGAAATGGGTAGAGAGATCAATACACTCGGTTCAAAAGCCCAACACTCGGATATCCAACGCATCGTCGTGGGGATGAAGGATGATTTAGAAAAAATAAAGGAACAACTCTTTAATATAATTTAAGTATGTCCGGAAAGGCGAATTCCAAAGGTAAAATGATTCTGTTTACGGCTCCCAGTGGAGCAGGTAAAACCACGATTGTAAGACATTTGCTCAAGCGTTTTCCGGAATGTTTGGCCTTCTCGGTTTCGGCGACAACTCGTCCAAAACGCAAACATGAGACCGATGGCAAGGACTACTATTTTCTATCGCAGCATGCATTTCTGAAGAAAATAAAGGAGGATGCCTTTGCTGAGTGGGAAGAGGTTTATCCCCATAAGTATTACGGTACACTCAAGAGTGAGATTGAACGTCTTTGGAAGGAAGGAAAAACCATTCTTTTTGACATTGATGTAAAAGGGGCCTCTCGGCTTAAAAAAAGATATGGAAAACAGGCATTAGCAGTTTTTGTTTCCCCGCCGTCTATCGAAGAGTTAGAAGCGAGATTATCCGGTAGAAAGACAGAGACATCGGCTTCGATAAGGGAGCGAATTCAGAGAGCATTGAAAGAGATGGAGTACAGAAGTCAGTTTGACCGAGTACTTGTCAATGACCAACTTGAAATGGCCTTGGCAGAAGCGGAGCAGATCGTGGTCCAATGGGCAAAATGTCCGGATAATTCTCAATCTCTCAATACGCATGCATGAGCTTATCGATAGATTCTTTTGGCTCATGTATAAAAAGCACATAAGGATAAAACTTAACGGGTAGTTTGCAATCAATGACTTTACCTTGTCCCAAAGGTTAGAATCCCAATGAATGACTAATTGAAATGTCTTTGAAGAGGAGTTTGGATAGGGTGCTAAGTAGACATAATTTCGGTTAAATTTTATAAGTATTGAGATTTTCTTACCCTTAATAGTTTGAATATAAACACAAAAGACTGTACCTTTGCACACTATTTTGCGCATCGGTCAAATCGGGTGCCATTTCATACTTGAAAAAACTTATTTTTATGGCAATTATAGGCTCAATTAGAAAACACGTATGGATCATTATCGTCTTGCTAGGACTTGCAATGGCTGCTTTTATTATTATGAGTATGAAAAACTCAAAAACCAATAGAGCCAGCAAACAATTTACCCTGGCAGAAGTCAATGGAGAACACGTGGATTATCGTGAATTTCAAAAAGCAGAAGGCGTTCTTGGGAACAATGGGCAAGATCCGTATTCAACCAGAGATTATGTCTGGAATTTTTTAGTGGAAAAAGCGCTTTTGGAAAAAGAGGGAGAGGAGACCGGATTAAAGGTGACGAAAGATGAGCTGAAGGAACTTGAATTCGGACAAAACATTAGCCCGGTTATCCAACGCAATTTAGGGGATCCCAAAACAGGAAGGGTAGATCCCAAAATTTTGGACTCGTATAAAAAAGCAATTGAGTCCGGTCAACTAGCTGGGAAGTATCGTTCATTTTGGGCTTTTCAGGAAAAGCAAATTATGAAAGAGCGATTGGAGTCCAAATTAAATGCGCTGGTTGCCAAGGGAATGTATATGCCTTCCTGGAGGGTGAAGCGTCGATATAGTGACAATAATAACAAAGTCAATGCGCTTTATGTAAAGATCCCATATGACAAGATATCAGACGACAAAGTAGTTATCACGGAAGAGGATATTAAAAATTATATTAAAGAACATCCAGGTCAATTTACAAAGAAAGAAGAAACAAGAAGCATTGTCACATATATCAAAGAGGCCATCCCCACGAAGGAAGATACCATGAATATTTACAAGCGGGTTCAAGATCTCAAAGCGGATTTTGCCAGCACAGAGGATGACTCTCTATTTATAGAAACCAATTATGGAATATTTGATGTAGCCTATGTCACTGTCGATCAGTTGGCAGATGCTATAAAAGACACTGTCCCGCATATGTCATTGAAGTCTGTCTATGGACCTTACATGGATGGACGAGAATATAGATTGGCCAAGTTGGTGGATAAAAAAATAATTCCGGATTCTGTTCGGGCTAGAGCTATATCTATTGCTGTACAAGATCAAGCGGGATATGACAATGGAATGAAATTGTTGGATAGTTTGAAGCAGCTACTTGTGTCAGGAAAAGCGACTTTTGACTCGCTTGCCCCTAAATTCAGTCAAGATCCTCAAACGAAGACGAAGGGTGGAGACATGGGTTATAAAGCACTCAACACCTTAGCTCCTTCGATTAATAACTTGCTCTTCTTTCAAGCTCAAAAAGGACAGTACTATATTGTTCCAACGAATAATGCACTTCATCTTATCACCTTGACCGGCACCAAAAATATCAATAATAAGATGGGTTATCGAATGGCTTATGTCAAGGAGGATATCATCCCAAGTGAAGATACTCAAAATGCTTTATACGATGAGATGACGGAAGTAATGACTAAATATCGCACTTACGAGGAATTAAAAAAGTATATGGATACACACTCGGATATCACATCTGAGGTAATTAATGGAATTAAACTCAACGATTATAAGTTGGGTCCACTAGGAGGAGGAGCTACTTCCCGATCGATCGTCAGATGGGTATTTGACCCAAGTACTGAGTTGGGGGATGTTTCTCCAGAAGTATATATCTACCAGTCCCCGTTGAGATACAATGAAAAATTTGTGATTGGAGCCTTGACTGGAATCTACCCGGAAGGTTTGGCTTCAGTAGAGGAAGTCCGCGATCAAGTCATGGAGATATTAACAAAACAAAAGAAAGCAGAATTGCTACAAAGCCAGTTTAAATCCAATGACTTTGGTGCAGTGGCAGCACAGTTTGGATTACAGCTGGATACAGCCAAAAATGTTTCTTATATATTGGGCGTCATGGGCAATGCGGGCAAGGAACCCAAAGTAGTAGGTGCTTTGTTTGGGATGCAGGGTGGACAGAAAAAGGTCGTTCCCGGAGATGGGGGGCTATTTTTGGTTCAGAAACTTGATCAATCCAATATTCCTGCTCCTGAGAATCTAGAGCAATGGCGAAAAATAAATACTTCTCAGTATCCCAATCGCGTAGCGAGTTATTTACTGGAATCTATCAAGAAAAATGCAAAAATAGAGGATCACAGGTCAAAGTACTATTAGTATTCTCATCTGCTAGGAATAATAAACCGGAGCGATTCGTTCCGGTTTTTTTATACCCCATAATTTCGAAAATATCAATTTATCAAGTTCTATTTATCCCAACTTAGTATGTATGACTTTTCTTCCTCTAGGGACTGGTAAGTCAATAGTCCCTACCTTTGTTTTTAGTAGGGAGCATGTAGATTAGTTTCGATTTTATTAAATAGAGGAATACTTCATTAAGAATAATAAAAGACTTTTTTCAGTTTTAACAGCAGTGAAGAGAGAGTTTGTAATAAATATATTGTTATTGGTGGTGCTTAATCTTTTGATTAAGCCCTTGTATATATTTGGGATAGACCGAACGGTGCAAAACGTCTTGGGGCCAGATATTTACGGTGGATACTATGCCGCTCTTTTGAACTTCGTGTATTTATTTCAGATTGTCAATGACTTTGGAATTCAGAATTATACGGCACAACATATCTCCAAGCATCCCAAGATGCTGGCCAAATACTTCCCTCAGTTTCTTACACTCAAGGGAATTTTAGGAATTATTTTTTTATTGTTAGTAGGGATTGGGGGGTATTTGTTTGGATTTAGAGGTGCCTTAATACCGATTATATTGTTATTAGCACTCAATCAGATCGCCATTTCATACCTCTTCTATCTACGTGCCAATATAGCAGCGATCGGTAGATATCGAGTAGACAGTTTATTATCTGTAGCGGATAAGGCGTTGATGATTGTTTTGTGTGGCCTTTGTCTATGGGGACTGCGTGGAATAATAGATTTTAATGTGTATTGGTTTATAGGGGCACAATTGATATCTATTTTAATTACAATATTGATAGCGTTGATGATTCTTCGCCCTCATCTTAAGGGGTTGATTTTTCGAATATCAAGGCCTACGTTAGCTGTTATATTACGCCAAAGCCTACCTTATGCCTTAGTTTTATTTTTATCGACCCTTTTCACGCGTGTAGACAGTGTTATGATAAAGCGTTTGTTGTCGGATGGAGATTATGAAGCTGGGGCTTATGCAGCTGCTTTTAGACTGCTTGAGACGGCCAATATGTTTGCGTATATGTTTGCGGCGTTACTTCTTCCGATGTTTTCAAGAATGTTTCGAGAAGACAAGGAAGTTAAAGGGTTGTTTAAGATGAGTGTAGGAATATTGTGGTCAGCGGGGATTGGGTTGACCGTGGTAGTTCTGCTGTATAAACAAGGCATCATGACGTTATTGTATAATTATGCGACGCCCTATTGGGGACAATTGTTAGGAATGTTGATGATGGGTTTTGGTGCATCGGCGGTTTCCTTCATCCTTGGAGCTTTACTATTAGCAAAGGGGGAAGTACGAAGAATTAATTATCTTTATCTTGCTGGTGCCCTACTCAATATACTGCTCAATCTATGGTGGATACCGAGCTCCCATGCCTACGGTGCCGCTCGGGCCACATTTATTACTCAGATTATCATGATGGTAGGAGCCTTTTATCTGGTATGGCGGTTTGTCATTCCGGATTTGTCTTGGAAATATATCGCAAAGATGTTAATTTATTGTTTATTGTCCGGGATGGGATATTGGGTCCTTTGGCGGTATGAAATGGCGGAGTTATGGCCTATAATAACGATTTGTTTAACGGTTATAGTCCTTGTACTATCGGCTTGGACATTGGGATTTATTCCAAAGATTTCGGATTTTAGAGAATACGAGTAGAACGACCTACCCTCCGATGAGTATCATACTTCTATTGTGGTGTTCTCCGGGGTCTTTGAACTGCTTATCGTCTAGTCCTCCTCGAACGGCATGCTTATCTAAAATAGTCTGACGAATGATGGGTTGTAGGTCTTGTCCATTTCGAAGAGGGGTAAGTAAATCCGTTTCACTACCTGAAAAAAGACAATTTTTTACTTTTCCATTGGCTGTTAGGCGGATACGGTTGCAGGTTGAGCAAAAAGGCCGGGTGACAGTGGAAATAATAGCAAAGGTTCCTTTGTACCCTTTTATTTTATAATTGCGCGATGTATCATTCGGCCTATCCTCTATTCGCAAAATAGCATCCGAAGACCACTCAGAGTGGATTTTCTGCAAAATGTCCTCATACGATACCAGCTTTGACAAGTCCCAATTATTGCCGTCGAAAGGCATAAATTCAATAAATCGAACGTGGAGGTTGAGCTCCTTTGTCCAACGAACAAAAGCGTTGACTTCATCGTCATTTGTTCCTTGTATTAGTACGGCATTCACTTTTACTGTAAAAAACTCGTCTTGTTCTGCGGTGAGGATATTGGAGATGACCTTTTCATAATCGTCTCTTAGAGTGATTTTATGAAATCGCTCCCGATCGAGGTGATCAAGGCTGATATTGAGGTTTCGTATGCCCAATTCTTTTAATAAGGGCAAATATCTGTCGAGCAGAACTGCATTGGTCGTCAATGAAAGTTCGACGGGCAGCTGAGCTAATTGTCGAAGGATGGTATCTATATTTTTTCGAACCAAGGGTTCTCCTCCGGTCAATCTAATTTTGGTGACTCCAAGATCGACAAAAGTTCGTGCAATATCCAGTATTTCATGTGTTTTCATGATATGGTCTTTGGGGCTAAGCTGAACACCTTCAGCAGGCATACAATAGGTACAACGAAGGTTGCAACGCTCCGTAAGCGAGATTCTAAGATAGGTATGGGGGCGTCCATGTAAGTCTACTAATGGGTTTTTTGTCATATTATTCATATGCTTTGTTTAGCTTATCCACAATAGTGAGTAAATATGGAAAAAGAGCATTCAATGCATCCTGCATTCCGGCAGTTGAGCCCGGCAAGGCTAAGAGCAAGCTATCTCCCATCATTCCACCCAATGCCCGAGACATGATCGACTTGGGCGTTCGGTGGTCTCCATAATGCCGAATGGTTTCACCTATTCCGGGTATTTCCCTGTCCAACAATGGCCGGACGACTTCAGGTGTTTTATCTGTTGGTGTCAGTCCGGTGCCGCCTGCCATGAGGATCATTCCATGGTTCTTTAGTTGTTTTAAACTGTCCTGTATCGCCAATTCCTCATCCGGAATATGAATAACTTTTGTTATGTCCAGTTCATAGGACTTCAAGAAATCACGTACCAATGGTGTAATTTTATCTTCTTTTTGGCCGGATAGTATTGCATCAGAGCATACAATTAAAGCGGTTTTTACGGAGGAACTGATCTTAGATCGAAGATCTGATTTTCCTCCTGTCTTGTCCAACAACCTGATGTGTTTGATAACTACACCTTTGTCTATGGGCTTGAGCATATCGTACAGGGTCAATGCCACTACAGATACTCCGTGCATTGCTTCTACTTCCACACCGGTTCTGTAAATTGCTTTCACCTCCATCCTTATCCGGATATCCAGACCATCCATACTGTATTCTACAGCGCTATATTCTACGGGAATGGGATGACAGTCCGGAATTAACATTGGTGTTTTTTTTACGCCTAAGAGACCGGCAGTCTTTGCCATTTCAAAGACATTTCCTTTAGGGACGCGGTTGTCTTTGATGGCTTGAATTGTGTCCGGTTTACTCACTCTGACGATAGCTTCAGCTATTGCCCATCGCAAACTTGTTCGTTTGTGCGTTATATCTACCATTATTTGTTGTTTTATTGATTAACTTTCCATTGGTGATTTCCATCTTCCAGGATTTCTTTTCCAAAAATGGGGATTTCTGATTTGATGTGGTTGACCAACCATTCTAGCCCTTGGAACGCGGCTTTTCTGTGTTTTGAGAAAACAATTACTACCATGCTCCACTCTCCTATTGCCACCTTCCCCAAGCTGTGAAAAATATAGATTTTTTGAAGTTCAAAAAGAGATTCCGCGGTGTTTTCCAGGCGTTCAAATTCTTTATTGGCAAGTTCTTTATAGGCTGTGTACTCAATTAACCTTACGGTCTTGTCCTTTAGCTTATCCGCTCGAATCTGACCGTAAAAATAAGCTTGGGCACCGATATTTAGACTTTTCATTCCTTCCTCCATAATAGGAGATATCCTATCCAATGGGATCGGTCCTTCAATCCATGTGTGCGGCATACTGTAAGATTTTATTGATTGAAAAAGGAATATAAGATAAGGCTTTATCCGGCATGAGAGGGCGCAGTATCTGCATTGCTTTCAGGCTTCTGAAACCCATTTGGCAGAATAGGACATATTCTTTGGACTTGGGGATTTTATGTATTCCCTCCTGTAAACTTGTAAGGGGAATGGAAAAGACTCTAGGATCCTCCCAACGTGGAAGTTCATCCGGCTCCCTCACATCTAAAAAGACAATATCATCCCGCAGTAAAAGGGTTTTGAAGTGTGCTTCTGTAATGGCTTTGGTGGTCGATTCTCCTAGGCAAATTTGCCCATAATCCCAGGTGAGAAGTTGAGCTTTATTGCTGGGCATTGTCCCGTGTTTAAACGAGGTTTTGCTGTAATTAAAAGTATTTTGGATGCCTTTCAATATATCTATATAGAGTATTTTGGAAGTGAGGGGCTGGCCTATACCTGTGATGATTTTAATCGCTTCTGCAGCTTGATATGTCCCTACAATCCCGGGCAAAATACCCATAACTCCGACAGAAGAACAATCTACAGTTTTACGAGGAGATTGGGGGAATAAGTCCCTGTAATTAGGACTTCCCTGGTAATTAAAGACCCCCACCTGTCCTTCAAATCGATAGATCGCACCGTATATCAATGGAGTACCTGTTAGAACACAGGCATCATTGAGAAGATAGCGGGAAGGATAATTATCTGTTCCATCAATAACAAGATCATATTTATCCAGAAGCTGAAAGACATTTTCCGTGTTCAAAAACAATATATGGACATCGACTTTTACTGTTGGATTTAGTTTCTTTACAGCTTTCGCCGCAGTTGAAGCCTTGAAAGTACCAATGTCAGAATCGGAATAAAGCACTTGACGATGTAAATTATTTAAAGCTACTCTATCTCCATCGACAATCCCAATTTTCCCAATGCCTGCGGCAGCTAAATACATCAAT
>JALSTN010000158.1 GCA_026983735.1 Saprospiraceae bacterium
GCATGGCGGACATCACCCGGAGACCTTCGAGGTTTTGGATATTTTAAAATCTTTAGAAAGAGAACTCCTTGAGCATTTGCGAGAAGAAGAAGAGAATGATTTTCCTGTATTGTTAGAATTAACCCGAGCAACAAATACTAAATTGGAGGAGCTCTTAACAGAGGCCCGGCGTATCCTTCAAAATTTAAAGGAGGACCACATCACGGTGGGGGATCGAGTATTGAAAATGGAGCGTTTGACGTCTAATTTTACTTTACCGGAAGATGCTTGCAATACTTACCGGGTGTATTATAAGAAACTCACCGAGTTTAGAGATGATCTTTTTAATCACATTCATCTAGAAAACAATATTTTATTTTACAAGGTAAGTTCTTTATTGGATCGATTAGAAGGTGATAACAAGGAGAAATAAGATAATTTATTAACCACTTTAAATGCATTGAAAATGAAAAAAATAGTATGGATTCTAGGGGTTACTCTTCTTTTGGGTGTATGGAGTTGTAGTAGTGGAGGAGAACAGAAACCCGTCGATACACCTGTTGGCTCTATCAATCAGGTTGAAAATCCCAATCCCAAAGCCAAAACCATTAAAAAGGCAAGTACTGAGCCGCAACAGAAAACTGTCCAACCCGAAGAAAAATCTGAAAATATTGGTGTAGGACCTATTACTAAAGCCATCCCGATGGGGGATATTGATCCGGCATTGGTTTCAAAGGGGGAAACTTCTTTTAAAACAAAATGTGCCATGTGTCATAGTTTTAATGCAAAAATCATTGGTCCCCCCTTGCAATGCATTACCAAGCAGCGTTCAGGAGCCTGGATAATGAATATGATGATGAATCCGGATAAAATGATTAAGGAAGATCCTGATGCAAAAAAATTATTTGAAGAATTCAAGACGCCCATGTCCAATATGTCCATCAAACAGGACGAAGCACGTGCAATCCTTGAATTTCTGAGAACAAAGTGTTAGCACACCTTTTGTTCTCACTTTGATCTGTCAGCAAAGTGTTTTTCATAAAAGTGGTTTAGGGTGGCCTTAAAGTGGGCTGCCCTAAACTTTTTTATTTGTGCTCTAGCACAGATGCCCCAAATAGAGCATAGTCACATAACGCCGGATCCTCCGGAAAAACGGTCTTACAAAATGCCGTTATTTCTTCCACTGTAGCCCAATTCCTGGTTTTTAATCGAATAATACCCAACTTTCGTGCGGTGCGTTCGACATGAACATCCAAGGGAATCATAAGCCATGCAGGAGAAATAGAGCGCCAAAGCCCAAAATCTACTCCTTTATCATCTTGGCGCACCATCCATCGCAAAAACATGTTAAGTCGTTTGCAGGTAGAACCTTTCACGGGCGAAGCGATGTGTTTTCTAGTTCGTCGAGGGGCTGTGTCAAGATGAAAAAATAAATTATAAAATCCGGACAATGCATCTTTTATCGAGGGAGCAGAAGCATCTATGTGTTGAGAAAAGGCATGTTCCAAACTCTTGTTTTGCTTGTAATACCATTGTAAGAACTCTAGAAAATACAGGGTGTCCGTATATTGAAAAGTCCGGTGTTTAAATCCTTCGAATCGCGCTCTGTCCTTCTCTTCATGATGAAGTATAAAATCGTAGGGTGCTCGATCCATTAAATCAAATAATGCTCGGGACTTGTTTATTATCGTTTTCCTCTGTCCCCATGCTAACATAGCAGTCCAAAATCCGGTAATTTCTATATCTTGTAATAGGGTATATTCGTGCGGTATGGAAATAGGGTCTCCTTCAATAAAGGAAGGGTCATGGTATTTGTCCACTAATCGGTGGAGTAAAAGGCGAACATCCTTTTTATTTGGGTTCGGAAAGTAATCACTCATATATAAAGGGTTTGTATCTTAAAAATAGTGGGTGTATCTATACTAAACTAAATGCATAAGCGTTAAATAAACACAACCAACGTACTTTAGCTCAATCTCATTTTTGTTTCCAGCAATTTGCCTTATCGACATTGATTTGGCCAGCTCTTGTAATGCTGTGCATTAGTCTCATTAACTCACTAAACAAAAACGTACGACGAATGATTGCTACTGTCTTTTTAATCGTTATTCTTCTGATTGCCCTAATGATCAAGCACAGTCCAAAATATCTCTAGCTTAGTGGTTTCTTCGGACCATTAGATAGGCCAATTGATTCAGGTATTTTTTATCTTCCGGGTCTATTTCCAACATCTCGATTGCTTGTAAAGCACGGGATAGATATTGAGAAATAACTTGTTCTACCTCTTGTTGGATTTGATACTTATTAAAGATGTAGAGTACTTTATTGATTTTTTCCTCTGATCGTTCCATTGTGCGGAATAATTGGAGAAGATGCCGTTTATCTTCCGGGTTGCATTTTTCTCTAGCTAGGATGTAGAGCAGTGTTTTCTTATTTTGAAAAATGTCTCCTGATTGTATTTTTCCGGTTTTATCTGAAGCTCCAAATACATCTAAAAGGTCATCTTTGATTTGGAAGGCTATACCTATATTGATCCCATATTCCTTCAAAAATCCGGTTTGTTGATCATTCGCACCGCCGAGTATTGCCCCAATTACAAGAGCAGCACCAAGTAAAACAGCAGTTTTATTTGTAATCATTGTAATATATTCCGCTTGGGTAACTTCTAGATTTTCTTCAAAATCAATATCCAATTGTTGTCCTTCGCAGACTTCTTGTGCCGTTTGATTAAAGATGGTGAAAATCTTTTTTTGTTTATGAAAATCTTCAAGGGTCTCCAAATGTTTATAGGCTAATATGAGCATAACATCTCCGGAAAGAATAGCTTGGTTGGGATTGTA
>JALSTN010000159.1 GCA_026983735.1 Saprospiraceae bacterium
GTCAAACACCGGATACCAGCGCCTCAGAACGCATCTACCTTAAAATAGAAGTTCGGGGATTAGCTTGTCCTTTTTGTGCGTATGGGATGGAAAAGGCATTAAAGGAAGTTTCTGGTGTTGAGAAAGTTGATATTGTTCTTAAGAAGGGATGGGTGTTTATTTCTACCCCTCTAGACCAAAAACCTGAAAAGGAACAGCTGGAAGATATAATTATCGATGCCGGATTTACCCCCGGAAAAATCGAATACAGTACTCAGCCATTCGAATATAAGGCGGATCATTTAAAACAATAAGAGCCCTTTGATCCTTATGGAGGCTCGTCTGTTTGGACATTTGAATCACCTTAGATGTAAGTAATCTATTTTACTCTAAAAGTATTCTTTTGATGGTTGTAGTATTGTTTTCCGTTGAAATTCGACAAAAATAGACACCTCTTGGCAAAGAAGCTGTATTTATTTTTAGACCTTCATTTAATTGGACATGCGAATTGGACAGAACCACATGTGTCAATGCATCGTATATCTGAATATCATAGTGCTTTTTGTCTGTTGAAATTAGGGTGAAAGAATGGGTGGCCGGAGTGGGAAAAACTTGAAGATGGGATGCTGGAGAGCTCTCATCGGAACTAAAAGAAGGCGATAAGTATTCATGTGCCCCGATGTCATATCTGAAGGAAAGAGGACGTTGGGATCGGTCGATGTCCAATAGAACCTCTTTTACATAAGTCCCTCGATCGACTACCTGAGCAATAGGTCCATTCAACCGTAAATTTCCAGCAGATGGGTCGACAAACCAATTGGCGGAAGCCTTTTCAAAATTAGTTATTAGAATCGCCTTTCCTCCATTTCTAGGACGTATGGTTTGATTGGTTAAGTTGTTGATTATTTGTACATGCTGTGTAGCTTCAAAACGGTATTCTATCGCATTGGGATATTCTATTAGAAGAGTGTTATTGAATACTTTGGTATTGGGAGAGGACTCCAAACCGATACCCACATCGTTGAATTTGCTTTTTCCGTCATTATAAATCATGTTATTAGAAATAATTCCTCCTTCATTGGGGCTTTTCCCCAGGCCAAAGCCGATGCCTCTATCGCAGTTTATTATTATATTTCTATGGATAAAATTGTCAGCTGAATGATCCCAAAAATGAATCGCATGTTCTGCCTGTGATTTGGATGGACTTGCGATATTTTTAAAGACATTGTCGTATACATTCCAGTAGTTACCTCCGTGAATATCTAGGCCTCCTATGTAGAATTGGGGTCCTACACCAGCAGTGTATTCGAATAAACTACATTGGACGATAGCACTATGTATGCCATTTGGGGTGCGGTTGCCTTTGAGCATTTGTTCAAAAGTGTTTTGGATACGGACATTATGGACAAATAAGTTGTCGCCCTTTACGGCAATACCATGATTTCCCAGATTCCGTATGGTCATGTCTGCGATGGTTACATTATCCCCGATGATATAAAACCCGATTTCTACTAAGGGGGCGACACTTTTCATACCTGTGCCTGTAATGATCACCCCGTTTCTATTGCCACTCAAACTTCTAATGACAATGTTGCTGGCTGTGATGTAAGGATACCAATCCGGAGATGCGATAGGATAAGTGCCGTCCTCAATTAAAATGGTACGATTCCCTCCTTCTGCATTCACCCGGATAATTGCAGCTCTTAATTGGGCGGTTGTCTGTACTGTGTCTATTGGACCAATGACATCCCCACAAGGTTTAACTTTATTTTGCTCAACCTCTGTGACATGGCAGCCGCAGGATTGAGCAAAGGAAGAGAATGAATAGTTGAGAAGGAGGAATAGTATGAAATGAACATGAATTTTATTAAACATAAATTCACACATAGAAGTATGTTTAAAAAAATTCATGTGAGAACGAAGCGGTTCCATAGGTGCAGAAAATTTATAATACATTTATTATCAATTTATTATAAATTTTTAAAGGTATGAAATGGTTGAAAATTGGATGCATGGTAAACCTATTTTACGACAAATCTAATTATAATGCGCATATTTTTCATTTAGAATCAAAAAGGCATTAAATAATTTATAGTATTTCCCCGCAAACTAAGCAGTATTAGATCGGACGCTATGAAAAAAATATGTAAGAGCGAAGCGGTTCCATAGATGCAAAAATTTTATAATACATTTATTTTCAATTTATTATAAATTTTTAAAGATATGAAACGAATGCGAAATTAAATTGCAAACAATGGTGTAAAATATACATTATCAGTAATATATACGTGGTTCAATCAAGGGGCCAACGCATGGTTTGGTGTAAAATATACAGATCAAATTTGAGCGTCTACTAAATGCTTGTTGAATGTAATTTTATAGAATTCGCTAAATTTGCAATTTCCATTTATATGTATTAATCGGCGGATGGAGATTCCAGGAAATCGTATGACACAAGGTAGAGAGCAAAAGGCCGGTAAGATAAAAGGATACTAATTAACTCTTTTAAAAGTATGAAGGGGTTAGAAATAAACCCATATCCCAATGAATGAATCAAATCATATATCGTTTCCATTTACAGCTATAGTGGGGCAAGACGAGATGAAGTTGGCATTGGTTCTTAATGCGATTGACCCCAGGATTGGAGGCGTACTAATCATGGGGCATAGGGGAACTGCCAAGAGTACGACCGTTCGGGCGTTAGCGCATCTTCTTCCGCCTGTAGAACAATCTGATGTCCATGCTCAAATTATTCTAAAGGGAAAAGTAGAGGTGATTCCCTTGTTTTCTTCGGCACTGGATCGCTTGGAACAACACGTACCGATAGTT
>JALSTN010000160.1 GCA_026983735.1 Saprospiraceae bacterium
CTGAAATTTATCAGAAGCAAGGGGTTTGTCGTATTGGAAAAGAATTGGCGTTCGAATCATGGAGAGATTGATCTAATCGCACGAGATGGAGAGGTATTGGTCTTTATAGAGGTCAAAACACGGACAGGTAAAGCGCTCGGCAACCCCGAAGAATTCGTTACTCCATTGAAGATCGAGCACATGTATGCCATGGCCGAAATGTATATCCACCAGAAACATTATGAAGGTGAGATTCGGTTTGATGTGATTGGCATCTGGCGAGAGAGCTCAGACTTACAGACCTTGCGACTCAGGTATTTTCAGGATGCTTTTTTCCCCGATTGGGGAGTGGAATAGTTCATCGGTTGGCACATGGCAGAAGGGTACAGATAGGAAAATAAGAATACACTACCCTTCATCCAGAAGCTCGACTTGTTCCTCCCAAATTCGATTTTGAGCATCCAAATCCTTTTTCAATTGGCCATATTTCTTCAGCAGTTTATCGCTGTCATCCGACATATAAAATCCCGGATCCTTCATCTTGTCTTCTATCTCCTCTATAGCTTTTTCCAGTTTTTCGATGGCTCTTTCTGCCGATTTAATTTTGTTTTGGATAGCCCTCCGGGCGTTGTAATCCATTTTTGGTTTTGACTTCGGCTTTGAATCAGACGTATTCATAACGGAGAGAGAAGCTTGACGAAGATTAAGCATGCCGGATTTATCGAGAAAATAATTGACATCACCGAGGAATTCTTTTATCCCCCTATTCTCAAAGTAATAGGTCTTCTCTGTCAATCCCTTCAAAAAAGCTCGATCATGAGAGACGACGATCATCGTTCCCTTATAGTTTTGCAAGGCCTCTCTCAAGACTTCCATTGAATTCATATCCAGGTGATTGGTCGGCTCATCCAGGATAAGCAAATTGGAAGGGCGCAGGGTCAAAAGGGCCAGAGAGAGCCGTGCCCGCTCC
Source organism: Saprospiraceae bacterium (assembly GCA_026983735.1). Classification (GTDB taxonomy): domain Bacteria; phylum Bacteroidota; class Bacteroidia; order Chitinophagales; family Saprospiraceae; genus JALSTN01. The sequence continues at coordinate 950 of JALSTN010000160.1, forward strand.
CCTCCGGAAAGTACACTCACTTTTTTTTCGACATCTTCTCCACTAAAGAGAAAAGATCCGAGAATGGTTCTAACCTTAGAGCGCGTCTCCTCAGTCGCTTCATTTTCCATCGTTTGTAAGACAGTCAACTTAGGGTTCAACCGATCCGCTTGATCCTGGGCATAGTACCCGGGGAATACATTATAACCGAGCGAGGTACTTCCGGCATCTGCTTGATACTGGCCGGTTATAATTTTGACAAGGGTAGATTTCCCTCTTCCATTTTGGCCGATGAAGGAGACTTTCTCATTTCTCCTGATTTGTAGATCTACCCCTCGAAGGACGTGATTGTCTCCAAATGACTTTTTTACCCCTTTGACCTCTACTACAAGTTCCCCACTTCTTGGAGGAGGAGGAAAGCGAAGTTTCATCTGTTTCATATCCATCTCAGGGGCATCTAGTCGCTCCATTTTATCGAGCTGTTTCATCATAGACTGCGCCATTTTGGCTTTCGTTGCCTTAGCACGAAAACGATTGATCAGTTGCTCTTTTCGCTCAATCTCCTTGAGTTGATTTTCGTAAGCAGCTTGTTGGATCGTGATATGTTCTTCTCTTTGCAAAAGAAACTTGTCGTAATTGCCCGTATATCGATAGATTTTTCCATTGCGCAATTCCATAATTGCTTTGGAAATATTATTGAGAAAGGTACGATCGTGTGAGATCACGACGTAGGCTCCCGAGTAGTCTCTAAGAAAGGCCTCGAGCCAGATGATAGATTCGATATCGAGGTGATTGGTCGGCTCATCTAAAAATAGATAATCCGGTCTACGGAGCAGGAGTTTGGCGAGTTCTACCCGCATCAACCATCCACCGCTAAGTGTTTCGAGGTAATGTCCCATTCTGCCTTCATCAAATCCTAGTCCTTTAAGTATTTTGATGGCTCTTCCCTCTGCCGCACCGGCATCTAGGACAGCGAGCTGTTCGGTTAGGGTGGAGTAATGATTGAGTTTTTCGAGGTAGGTATCGCTCTCATAATCTGTTGCCTGCTCGATATATCTTTCCAATTCTTGAAGTTGTCCTTCCAGGACTTTAACTTCTTCAAAGGCTTTCAAAGCAGCTTCTAGGATCGTAATTCCCTTTTCTGCAGTCAGCACTTGACGAAGGTGGCCGATGGTCGCATCCTTAGGAATTAATACCGTTCCCTCAGAAGGAGCTGCATCAGAAGTAATGATTTTGAGCAGGGTTGATTTGCCCGCCCCATTGGGACCTACCAATCCAATTTTATCCTTCACCTTTATGTTGGTCGATACAGTATCGAGCACCTTGCGGTCTCCATATTGCATCGTTACGTTTTGAATCTGTATCATGGTGCAAAGAAGCAAAAACTCTTAGAAATAAGGAATATCTCTCTCCACATTTCGAAATAAAAACACAGTGGGTCAAGGGAAATTGGTAAATTATAGGATAGTTAGTATGTATTGTCCAATAGAAAGGAGAAAGAGAAACCTCTTCCGGCATGTTTATTTATTCAAACTTAACTTTTAATGCTCTCCCAACTCCCGGGTTGCTGATAATTCTAAACTCTTAGCAACAAACTCCAATCTAAGTGCATTAAGATAGGGATACGCCGACAGTGGATAGTTATTGGATGTTCCTTAGAGAAGAAAACTATTGGATTTCTAAACTTTTTTTAAAAAATAATTGATTTTTTCACCTTCCTTTCATTTTTTTGTATTATATTTGCCGTATAATATTTTTTTAATATGTATCACACTTACATATTCATATCACCCATCGCTCTTTCTAAGAAGATATCACGTATCTTTTGGGACATTGTCGTACCTTTACCCATTAACCTTTTAAGGAACA
>JALSTN010000161.1 GCA_026983735.1 Saprospiraceae bacterium
GAGTTTGTCGATCAGTTAGGTGTGTATCAAGTCCCTTTTGTATTAGTTTTTACCAAATTGGATAAAACAAAAGCGAGTGCAAGGACCAAAAACATAGAGGCATTCAAAAAATCAATGATGGAACATTGGGAAGAACTTCCGCAGATATTTGTAACTTCCTCCAAGAAGAAAGATGGGATTGAGCCATTGCGCGCTTTCATACAGGAGCTGAATGAGCAGTATTACGAGTTGATTAATCCATAGAGCTTGATACGCTTAACATCCTCCGAAGTCTTACAAATTTATAACAAGGCAGAACAATTTGCGTAGATTGTGCGATTTAACAACAGAATTTTGCAAGAAGCATTTCTGTTGAGTGCTCAGTTTAGAGTCATTAACGTCCAATGCTTATGCGCTAACGTACGAAAATATACTACATTGCCATTAAGGAATTGTCAGAAATATCAACCGCCTCTTTTATTGCGTAATGGTCATTTGAATACCTTATATGCGTATTTTAATTGCAAGTTAAAAGGTCCGGATTATCAGAGGGAAATTATGGAGACGGGGGATGGCGATTTTGTAGAGTTAGATTGGAAACGGCAGGGTAGTGCTTCTTTAATTGTACTACTTCATGGGTTGGAAGGATCTTCCAAATCCACTTATATTAGACGAATGGCCGCGATGTCGGCTGAGTTAGGTTGGGATGTTTGTGCGTTGCATCATCGTTCGTGTGGGGGCAAGATGAATCGATTGCCGACGCTTTATCATAGTGGATACACTAGAGATTTACATGAATTTTTGCAATTAAAAACCCAAAAGTATCAGAAGGTACGAATCGTAGGGTATAGTTTAGGCGGAAATGTATTGTTAAAATATTTGGGAGATGGGATTTATCCTATTCCTGCAAATGTGCATTCGGCAGTGGCGGTGTCCGTCCCGGTACACCTAAGAGGTTGCGCTATTGAGTTATCTAAGTTTTCCAATAGAGTATATGAGATTGGATTTCTTAGAGGTCTTAAGCGAAAGATGTTGAAAAAATCGGAAATATTTCCCGAGCTTATTTCGGCGAAAAAGGTACGGGCGGTGAAACGGCTGGTTGAATTTGATAATGAATTTACCGCCCCTCTAAACAACTTTAATAACGCATGGGACTACTATGATCAGAGTGGAAGTTTACGTTTTCTATCTAACATCCAAGTACCTACTTTACTGATCAATGCCAAGGATGATCCAATGTTGTCTGAAGCGTCTTTTCCATATGAAATAGCGAAAAACGCCAAGCATTTTTATTTTTGCGCCACCGACTATGGCGGGCATGTTGGTTTTGCAAATTTAAAGGAGTCGTATTATTGGATCGATAAAGAGATCGTAGATTTTCTCACAGATAAAAAGTTGTAGTTCGGTATTGAAAAGAAATAACTTACTTGGAGAGAATGATCCGTCGAAAGCCAATAATATTATAGATTTAAGTTAGGATTCAGTATAGATAGACCTAAGTGTACACGATGCCATCCTTAACAGATTCCTATAGCGAGACGGAACTTAACCGCAATGTAGTTGTTTATATGATTACATAGCAGGTGGACTATCGCGCGATTCAACATCGTGAGGAAAGTCCGGACAGCACAAAGCACCACACCGGCTGAAAGGTCGGGCACCCGGATGAACTCATCGGAGGACATTCGGATGACAGAAAGTGCCACAGAAAACAAACCGCCGATGTCCTTCCCGGACAGGTAAGGGTGAAAACGTGCGGTAAGAGCGCACGGCTGCAGGTGGTGACACCTGTTGCAGGTAAACCTTGTGGGCTGTAATGTCATGTATATTGCGAGTTAGGATTCGCTTGGTCCTGTCCCTTTAATGGGTCTCGCAAGGGGTAGACAGCTTAGATAAATGATAGTCGCCCGATAATAGGGTACAGAATCCGGCTTATAGCCTGTTATGTAAAAGGGATATTCGTAGAATATCCCTTTTTTATAATTTTTTTCAACACCAATTCCCCCGCCCTCCCAATGGCGTTTCAAATTTATTTGAAACAAAATCCAGATGTTCAAAAAAAACATCATGTGTAGACGGGATTTATTCCGTCTACACGATATATCCTACATTAAAATCCATTGGAAAAATCCCGCGCCTTCCCCTGTTTAAACGGGATTGCAATGGCGTTTCAAATGGCCTTCCCAATGGCCATCCCAATGGCGTTTCAAATTTATTTGAAACAAAATCCAGGTGTTCAAAAAAACATCATGTATAGAAGGGATTTATCCCGTCTATACGATATATCCTATATCGAATCCGTTGGTCGTATCCCCCGCCCTCCCAATGGCGTTTCAAATTTATTTGAAACAAAATCCAGGTGTTCAAAAAATTCACCATGTGTAGACGGGATTTATCCCGTCTACACGATATATCCCACATTAAAATCCGTTGGTCATATCCCCCGCCTTCCCAATGGCGTTTCAAATTTATTTGAAACAAAACCCAGGTGTATAAAAAAAACATCATGTGTAGACGGGATTTATCCCGTCTACACGATATATCCCACATTAAAATCCGTTGGTCATATCCCCCACCATCCGCAGTTTAAACGGGGTTTTGGGCGAATCCCCCCCTTCACCGTACCAAGGTGATATCCCCGGCTTTGAGGGCAGTAAACCCTTCGCTGTCGCGGTATTCTACGACGTAGGTGTAGACTCCGGGAAGGGCGTCTTTGCCGCGGAAGGTGCCGTCCCAGATGGGGTCGCCTTCTCCATTGTAATAGACCAACTCTCCCCAACGGTCGT
>JALSTN010000162.1 GCA_026983735.1 Saprospiraceae bacterium
TACAATTTAAAATGGGGCCATCGGTGTCCAAAACCTCTATAATTTGCGTATGATAAGCGATGGTATCATGACACCAATCTATTAAGATCCATTCGCGTAGTATCTTATAGCTGCTTTCACAGATTTGTAATTTGCGATCATTGAACGTCTGTGCGATGTTACTACAAGACTTCCCGCCAAAAGGCCAACCCGTCATATCAGGGTGCGGATTTCCTTCGTAATCATGACCGGCAGGTAGTTTCTTAAAATTCTCATCACACTTGAGCACCCTTTCGTCACCGGGAAGACCGGTCCAATCCTTCGGCCAAATCGTGTTGGTAATCGTTCCAGCATTTACATGAATGGTATCCGTACACATACTTGTAGAGTGACCATCTGTAGCAATCCACTTTCGGTATATGACCTGAACAAAAGGACAAGTATCATTTTGTACATCATCCTCATAGGATAAATCCACATTTGAGCAGTTGTCGAGCCCTACCACAGTATAATGACGCGGTTTACCCGGAACCGGAGTAGCCGTCACACCGGGTGCCAATGGAAAACCAATGGATATAACTTCCGGTCGGCTATCCGCTCCACACTCGATAGTGTCTGTAGAACAAATAAGCTCGTCCGGGGGCAGCTTATCTTCTACGAAAATTCTTCCCCAGCAGCTATTTCCGGAACATTTGTGCACTAGAGATACGATTAAGGTCTTGCCGATCTCAGTAGCCCGTAAGGTATCATCCGGGATGGTATCCCCTCCCCCTTCCGGGTATATATATATGTTAAAGAAACTATCAGGTAGTGGGGGCGTCCCTTCCCAAACCATGTCCAATGACACTGAGGCCTTACAATCTAACCCTAAGGAGATCTGTACACTGTCATTACAACTCATTTGAAAGGCTGCATCTGTTCCAACAACGACATCTAAAGTGTCTCGTCCTCCTGCAGGACATACGACATTAGCCGGAATATCAACAAATACCTGATGCATCTGTGACATGTTCGCGATGGTATTCCATTGGATATCCACAAATAATCCCGTGCTAATCCCCCCTACAAAAGTTCCTGCTCCCGGGCTAATACTCCATTGGGGAATCACACCCCCTGATGTATTCCCACCTGTAAATTCATAATGCACCGTGGATCCTTCGCAAACATATTGTCCACCTTGAATCTCCGGTTTACATTGTGCACTAGCCATACTCCAGGAAAACACCGTCCCTAGTAACAACAGCCACAACTTCGGGGTCAATCGCCCTTTAATGCTCTGTGTAAAATTTGATAATTTCATACTCTAAAAACTTTTTAAATAATTCGTTTTTGCCTGATAATAATATTCTACCTCATCGGGTGTACATTACCCAATAAGTCCTATGGGGAATGTCACCTCTGACACTCCTTATATTCTATTTTCCGTGGGGGGAATCTTTATAGGTTTTGCCTGCCCTTCATCGATTCAAAATGACACAATTCAGGCATGGCGCTGCACCCTTAAAGGTCAAAAACAGTTCCAAAATGATTATTTTTCTTAGGTATGAAATAGTTGAATCTTCAACAAAACCAACATATTATCACATAGTGCTATATGACCAATTATTGGTCTGGTAGAATCAAGACTTAATAGATGTAAACAGATTTACATAAGTAAAATAAAAATGTATAAAAAAGTGAAATTTTCTTTTTACAGCCTTTAGAATTCAATCCTATTAAACGATAAAAACACTCAATTCCCACCGTTAACACAACAAAAATAGACGTGCTATTTCCGTCCAATAGAACCGTGTCATCGACGCTTTAGAAGGATCAAAAGAAAAGGGTAAATAGTAAACAAAGAACAGTACTAAAGCCTCCCATCAATGAGAGTTTATACCTCATTCTTCATCTGAATCATCATTCGAATCCGGTGTCCCTTCGGGATGCAATCTTTGTAAAAGAGAACAACAGAACCAAGGCAAGCTCCGTAGGAGCGAAACCAAACCTATGCTGTCCAACGCTTCTGAATATACGTTTAGATAGATGTGCCGCTCCAATGGAGCTAAACTGCACCGTGCAATTTCATTGCTGCAAAGGTTTTGCTCCTACGGAGCTGCAAGCAAGTCATATAAACATCATCAACCGTGAAGTCAATCACAAGAGTCTTGCACCTTCGGAGCTATCATGCGTTCGATAGTGCAAGCAGGGTGAGATGTCCCCCTCAATTCGACGCCCTGTTTTGTAAAGTCGTTTATCGTCACAGTTTCCAAGGTGATGCCCTATACAAATCCTCCATCTCAGAATAATCATTCTAAATTGCGTCCCTAGAGCCCAACCTACTAGACACCCAATGAAATGAAATAAACTGGTAGTAAAAAACTATTTGGAATGGCAATTGCGTCTTAGCGTAGAGTTACTCCTTTATCAATTTTACTATTCTGGAAGCTCCTTCTGACTCAATATTCAGAAAATAAACGCCCGATTTCCACCTAGATATTGAAGGGATGTCCATCCTCGATTGCCCTGAACTCAAACTGCGCTTTTCGGTATAAATGCATCGGCCTGTCGAAGAAAAGATGTGCAATTCTATTGGCATGGGTTGGCGTCGATTATTCTTAAATTCTATAACTGCATTATCCTCCAATGGATTAGGCAAGACATAAACTTCCAAGGGATCCTTTGATGAGGGCTCTAACTCTATTTGATACGTCACTCCGTCACAACCATAAGCGCTTGCTTCATAAACACGCCTATGACTACTATTCAAAAGCTCTGCAACATTCTCCTCATCAGAGGAAT
>JALSTN010000163.1 GCA_026983735.1 Saprospiraceae bacterium
AATACCGTTTTTAGTCTTACTCCCTAATACAACTAAACGCTTCAAGGGGACAATGGTATTTATCTCTATTTTGTTACTCTTAGGGCATTGGATTGACTTATTTTTAATGGTTAAGCCAGGGGTATTACATACAGTACAAGAATTATCAGGTGCACATGAGGCAATTGGCGAGCATGGTGCTCATAAAGTAACGGAAGCAATTGGTGGTTTTACCTTACCTGGCTTTTTGGAAATAGGTACTTTTATTGGCTTCTTAGGCTTTTTTGTATATATGACATTTAGAGACCTTAGTAAGGCTAGTTTGGCGCCGATGAATGATGCATATATAGAAGAAAGTATTCATCATCATGTGATGTAATGAATACTTGAAGGGGAGCTCATTTGATAATTTGATTGTATGAAACGAAAATGAATTTTACTAATTCATAGATTCTCAGACAAGAGGATTAAAAAAATCATATCAGAGCGAATCGATTGTTGAATAATGGAGGGACCGAAGAGTTAGAGTTGACAAAAACACATGTCGGCCATAAGTTTTTTTTATCATTCTAAATTAGTTGACAAATTTAAAGATAAATATTATCAATATACTGTAAATACAAAATATACAGATCGCGTAAAGAATTAAAGTATAACACTATAATAAATTAAGACAATGACTACATTACTAATTACAGGGATAATTCTATTGCTACTTGCAATAATCGTTCTGCTTAGTATTTTAAATGATTCAGCGAATGCGCTGAAAAGTGGAGAAAAAGGTGCTTTAGACCGCAAATATACCCGGATAGGTCAATTCCTGATGGTTTTTAATATTGGCTTCTTGGTGTATTGTTTTTGGTCTGCGTATCATTACAAAAACTATATGATGGGATATGGTCCTCACACTGCTGCATCTGAACATGGTCCTTCCATTGATAATCTCTTTAATATTACTCTGATTGTTACGGGCATTATTTTTGTCCTGACGACTTTTGCCCTGTTTTGGTTTTCCTATAAATATCGACACCATGAAGGAAGAGTAGCCAGTACATTGTCACATAATACAAAGCTTGAGATTATCTGGACTGCAGTCCCCGCATTAGTCTTGACTGTTTTGGTGGTAAAAGGTATAGTAGCATGGAATAATATTACTGCGGATGTAGATCCACAGGAGCAATATTTGGAAATTGATGTTACCGGTCAGCAATTTCTTTGGAATATAAGATACCCCGGTAAAGATGGCAGACTGGGCGCAAAGGATTTTAGATTGATAAAACCCGGTGTCAATGAGTTGGGACAAGACTGGAGAGATAAGCATAATATCGACGATTTCATGTCAGATGAAATTGTCATTCCTAAAGGGCAAAAAGTTAAATTCAGAATTTATGCCAAGGATGTATTGCACTCTTTTTTCTTGCCTCATTTTAGAGTTAAGATGGATGCGGTACCGGGATTGCCCACCTATTTTGTAGTAACTCCCACGACTACTACGGAGGAATATCGCCAAAGACTTAGTCACTACCCGGAATACCAAGTGCCTTCCGATCCTGAAGATCCTGATAGTGAGCCTCTATGGAAAGCATTTAATTATGAATTGGCGTGTGCCGAACTATGTGGAATCGGTCACTATAGTATGAGAAGGGTTGTGCGAGTTGTAGAGCCGGAGGAGTTTGAGGCTTGGTACAACAAACAAAAATCTTATTATTTGGAGAATATACGTTTTACGGAAGATGATCCGTATAAAGACGAGTTATTGCCTTTTGAAGTTGAAGAGCGAAAAGCTGATTTTGAAAATCGATTTAACAAGGCTTACAATAGTGTTGAGGAAGCCGGTAGAATTATCGAATTGCGACATGTTAACTTTAAGACCGGTTCTGCCGAACTCACCCCTCTCTCACGATATGAACTTGACTTTGCAGCGGAAGCAATGCAGGCACATCCCGAGATTAAAATCGAAGTCGGTGGGCACACGGATAATGTTGGAAATCCAGAGAATAACCAACATCTCTCTGAAGCGAGGGCTAATGCGGTTAAGACTTATCTTACGAAGAAAGGGGTTGCTGCAGATAGAATGGCTGCTGTTGGCTATGGTCAAGAAAAACCAATTGCTACTAATGATTCTGCTGAGGGAAGACAGAAAAACAGAAGAACAGAACTCAAAATTATAAAGTAATAATATCATTATTTAAACCATTCTAAATCATTGATACAATGGCTGAAATAAAAGAAGTAACCTATAATCCCGAAACCATCATAGATGAACTCGGTTATGATGACCATTTTCATGAGCATGAGCATGGAGGGGATAAGTATCAGGTCGGCTTTATCTCAAAATATATTTTTAGTACCGACCATAAGATAATCGCTAAACAATACCTCATTACCGGTATCTTTTGGGCTATCATAGCTGCGGGGATGTCTGTAATCTTTAGATTACAGCTGGGATTTCCTGAGGAAAATATGGCGTGGTTGAAACCTCTACTTGGCAAGTGGATCGTGGTTAATAATGATGGGATCGGGACTCTGGCTCCTGAATTTTACTATGCTTTAGTTACCATTCACGGTACCATTCTGGTATTTTTTGTCTTGACTGCAGGGTTAAGTGGAACCTTCAGTAACTTTTTGATTCCATTGCAAATCGGAGCTCGGGATATGGCCTCTCCGTTCTTAAATATGCTTAGTTATTGGTTCTTTTTCTTAGCAGGTTTAGTGATGTTTCTCTCTCTCTTTTTGAGTACCGGCCCCTTTTCCGGTGGCTGGGTAGCCTATCCACCCCTAAGTGCTTTGCCTCAAGCGATGGATGGTTCCGGGACAGGCATGGATCTGTGGCTGATGAGTTTGGTCTTCTTTGTTGTATCGGTTTTATTGGGTGGTATTAACTACATTACTACTGTTCTAAATCTTAGAACCGTTGGAATGACGATGCTTAGATTACCTCTTACCGTATGGTCTTTCTTGGTAACAGCTATTATTGGTTTGTTGTCGTTTCCGGTTTTAGTGGCTGGTTTTTTCTTATTGATATTTGACCGAACCTTGGGTACTAGTTTTTATCTCAGCGATATATTTATTGGAGGAGAAGCACTCAATCATACAGGTGGAAGCCCTGTTTTGTATCAACACCTATTTTGGTTTCTGGGACATCCTGAAGTGTATATTATTATTCTTCCCGCGATGGGTATAGTGTCTGAAGTGATGTCAACGCATGCGCGTAAACCGATATTTGGGTATAAAGCGATGATCGTATCCATAGCCTCTATTGGATTTTTGTCATTTTTGGTATGGGCACATCATATGTTTGTCTCAGGATTAAATCCTTTTATATCCAATTTCTTTATTCTCTTCACTTTGATAATTGCTATCCCTTCTGCAATTAAGGTTTTTAACTGGCTTACGACGTTATATCAAGGAGACTTACACCTTCGAGTTCCCATGTTATTTGCCATAGGATTTGTATCCTTTTTCATATCCGGAGGTTTAACGGGATTGTTTTTAGGGAATGCTCCGATAGATATCCAAGCGCATGATACTTATTTTGTCGTAGGTCACTTTCACATTGTGATGGGTGTCGCAGCATTTTTTGGTATGTGGGCAGGAGTTTACCACTGGTTCCCTAAGATGTATGGTAGATTTATGAGTGAAACCATGGGGAAGATTCACTTTTGGGTTACATTGATTAGTGCCTACATGGTATTTTGGCCTATGCAGTATTTAGGTATTGCTGGAGTACCTAGAAGATATTACAGCTTTGATAGTTTTCAGACTTTTTCTCTATTTGATGATATGAATAAGTTGATAACTGTATTTGCAATTATTGCTTTCTTCGCACAATTGATTTTTGTGTTTAACTTTTTCTATAGTATTTTCTATGGAAGAAAAGTTACTTCCAAAAATCCATGGAAAGCTACGACCCTAGAATGGTCTACGGATATCCATCCGGGACATGGTAACTGGGCGGGAAAATTGCCGACGGTACATCGTTGGCCATATGATTACAATTTAGATAATGTTGCGTTTAAGCCTCAATATCTACCGGCAGCGGAGGGCGAGGAAGTAGTGCATTAGAATAAATAATTATCACCATTTCATACTCTATATACTGAATGGGTATATAATGGTTAAAAGCCTTCATTCTTAGTGTTCTTTTAGAAAATAGACCCTAATGGTTAGGAAGGGGATGAATGGTTTGATGATTTGGAATAAAATATGAAAAAAGTTAGATGAAATATCGCAAAAATAGAGTTGAGAGTAAGGTTACAACAGTAGTAGTACCGACAAAATCTGTATGGAAGGATATAGCGATGCTGATTAAGTTTCGGTTGACTGCTTTAGTGGTAATGACTTCTCTTTTTTCCTATTTAATAGTGGCAAGTAATTTTAATTGGCTCGAATTCATCTTCTTGAGTATGGGAGGATTTGCAATTACTTCCGCTGCTAATATACTAAATGAGATTTTGGAAAAGGAACCTGATTCATTGATGTCTCGTACCTTAGATAGACCAGTAGCCGCTAATAGACTTTCGGTCACAAATGCACTTCTCCTAAGTGGGGTATTGTTGGTTATAGGAATTTTAATGCTAGGTATGTTACATCCACTTGTTTCCTTTTTGGGTGTTCTCTCGTTGGTGTTATATGTGTTTTTGTATACTCCCATGAAGCGATATACACCGGCATCTTTGGTGGTAGGTGCGATACCGGGAGCAATGCCAATGTTGATAGGTGCTGTCGCTGCACAGAAAGAAATAACGATGATAGGCATGGTTCTATTCACCATTCAATTTTTATGGCAATTTCCTCATTTCTTGGCAATAGGTTTCCTGGGTTTTGAGGATTATAAAAGAGCAGGTTTTAAGAATGTACCCGAAAAAGATGGGCAGGTGGATAGGATGATAGGAATGCATGCCATGATTTATACTGCCTTTCTATTGGGGATTGTAATTTTACCATTCAACTTGAATGTAGTAACAATTTGGGGTGTCGGATTGGGCGTTGTTTTAACGGTGTTGTATCTATTAACTGCATTTTTATTTCATTTAAAATTTGATCGTAAGACGGCATTGATTATGATGTTGAGTTCATTTGCGTATTTACCTTTAATTCTAACATTGTTTTGGATATTTAGAGCATGATAGACAGATTTGAAAATACGAATACAACCATCCATCCACTTATGTTTGTTCTGTGGCTGGGCATGGCGGGTATTGTCATGCTTTTCGGGGCATTAACAAGTGCCTATATCGTTCGTCAAAGTGCAGGGAACTGGTTGGAATTTCAATTGCCCTCCTTATTCCAATGGAGTACGCTGGTGATAGTTATTAGTAGCGTGATGCTACATCTCTCTTATCTGGGGTTTAGACATAGAAAGTTAAAGCAATACAGAATTGGATTGTTAACTAGTTTTCTACTAGGAATAATCTTCTTAGTGTTGCAATATATGGCGTGGATGACATTGTATAGTAGGGGAATCCAGTTGACAGGAAATCCTTCAGGTTCATTCGTTTATGTAATGACAGCAATACACGCATTGCATTTGGTAAGTGGATTATTAGCCATAGCAGTTGCTATTTTTCATGCATTCCGCTTACCTTACGAAATTACCCAAAAACGAGTAGACAGGTTCAAATTAGTTCTTTATTACTGGCATTTTTTAGCTGGTTTATGGATATATTTATATTTATTTTTAAATATTATGTAAAACGCAAAAACTATGGCGTCAACTACTGCAAATTTAAATGCTGACAAATGGGGTGGGGGAACTCGCCCGATGAAGGCGAGCTATGGAAAGCTAATGATGTGGTTTTTCCTCTTGTCTGATGCGATGACCTTTACAGGATTCTTGATCTCCTATGGAGCACTGCGGATGAGCAATGCAGCATGGCCTGTCCCGGATCACGTGTTTTCCAGTTTTCCCGGAGGACTTCACCACAAACCATTGATCTTCGTAACGGTAATGACTTTTGTTTTGATCGTGAGCTCAGTTACGATGTTCAAGGCAGTTCAAGAGGGGCATCGGGAAAATAAAAATGGCGTTGTTTTTTGGATGCTCTTAACCATTGTCGGCGGTGCGGCCTTCTTAGGATGTCAGGCTTGGGAGTGGAATACCCTAATCAATGAAGAGCATATGACCTTATCTTATAATCCCTTTGCTCGTCACACCGAAGATGGCGTGTACTTAGAAGGTGATGGACACGAGATTAAAGCTGGCGATACGTTCAAAGCAGGAGATAGCTATATGATTCATAAACACGATGGACATTGGCATAGATTGAAATACAAGACGGCCGATGGAGTGGTGAATAAAATGCAATTTGGCCCTCAAGCCTTTGGCCAATTGTTCTTTTGTATTACCGGGTTTCATGGGTTCCATGTATTTACGGGAGTACTCTTCTTACTCATCATAATGCTTAATGTAATAAGTGGATTATACGTCAAGCGCAAGAATCATTATGAAATGGTAGAAAAGGTAGGCCTCTATTGGCACTTCGTGGACTTGGTGTGGGTCTTTGTCTTTCTTTGTTTTTATCTTCTTTAATATCAGAATCTAATCATAAAAAAATATACAATGGCAACATTAACTTACGAAGCAGCTAGCAAAGTCGCTATCAGAGGTTTTATTATCTTAGGAATCGTGACGCTTTTGGAAGTCATGGTCGCTTTACTTGGTAAAGGGTATTTAATAGACGGATTTACCTTGCCTCGTTGGATTATGTATGGAGCGATGATCAGTCTTAGCCTCTATAAAGCGTATTTTATTATAATGTATTTTATGCACCTCAAGTATGAGGATCCTGCGTTAAAAGTGTCTTTGGCGCTTCCGATTATCTTTGTTATATGGGGAATAATCGCTTTTCTCCACGAAGGACATCGTTGGTATCAGTCCAAAACGCATGACAAAGCCGGGTTTGAAATCGTACTTCCGGATAAGGCGGTCGAACCTGCCATTGATTATGAAATGGAAATGCAACACCATCAAGAAGATGTCCCGGAACATTCCAGTGAAAACGGAGCGCATTAAAAGTGATCAATCTGTATAGATAAAAAACCGGACTTGGAACCTTATTGGCCAATTCCGGTTTTTTATTTTGGATATGCAAATAATCATAAATGGGATGCACCCACTCTTCTCAATTGTTAATAAAAGATATAGGTAATTTTAATAGTGAAGTACTTAAAAACATTGATGATTTTTTTTATACTGTTTGGGTTCCCATTGATATCTTGGATGTATCTCAATTCAGGATTATCTTTTCATAATCAAATCAAAAAAGAACTTGAGCCCAAAGGTGAATTAAATGCATTTTATATCCAATGGGACTCCATTTCTGGATGGAATTCAGATAGCTTACGTGGAAAGACCTCATTATTCCTCTTTGGCAGCCAAAATGAAGTGGAAGGATTTGACCAATTCCAAAAAACATTGATCAAGAGATTGGGCAGTAGGAAAGATCTGAGTATTGTCCAATTCGTAGACATCGGTATACCCGCGGAGAAGACTAATCCAATCATGAGGTCTATCGCTATAGACTCTTTTTTGATGAAGAAGATGATTGCTAAGACTTTTCATATTCCTGATACATTGAGCCGGGCCCCGATTGTATTGGTGGATTCCTCCTTGCAAGTTCGGAGATATTATACGATGGAAGACTCTAATACCTTTGTAAAGGTTTTCGAACACCTGGCCTTTTTGCTTCCACCCATTAAGAAAGACAAAGTGTTACTTAAAAATAATTAGCTTTGTAGCTCAATAAAACTGGGAATGCTAGTATTTTAAATCTTTCGTTCTTTATTTTCTAATAAACTAAATGATGTGAAAGCTAAAGATAAACTCATCGTGATGGACCGAATTGCAGTGGGAGTTACGCTCCTTGCATTGTTTGCGTTGGGGATGATGAGACGTGTTCATTTTGCAGCTCCCTTTGATGTTGCATTTATCCCGGGTCTGAATGCGATTATAAATTCCACTGTTTTTCTTTTTTTACTAATAGGAAGGGTCTATATTGCTATGGGCGAAAAGGATAAACACCGTGTATTCATGAGTATGGCCCTTTTGCTTTCTATGCTGTTTTTCTTTTTTTACCTGGTATATCATTTTACTTCCCCGGAGACACCTTATTGTAAAGAAGACTGGACGAGAAATATATATTTCATACTTTTAATTTCACATATATTGTTAGCAGCCATCGCGCTTCCATTTATTTTAATGGCTTTTAATCGAGCTGTTACGGGGCACATAGCTGCGCATAAACGAATGGTGCGCTGGGTTTTTCCTCTTTGGTTGTATGTCTCTTTCACCGGTCCATTAGTTTATTGGATGTTAAAACCATGTTACTAATTGGCTGTTGTATCATATATCCGGGTTACACTTATTCCGTTAAAGTGTATGATACTTATTTATCACAAATTAAGCGCACAACTATGATTAAGGGAGGCAGTTGAGAAACAGTGGTTACATAACCTCAGATGTTTTATAATGCTTATATTATCAACTTATTATAACTTTTAAAGCGATGAAATCACGACATATACTTTTTTTAGTTATCATTGTGTTAATAGCTTTGTTCGTGCCTGATGCCTATGCCCAGTGTCCTATGTGTAGATCAGCCGCTGAAGCCAACGTGAAGCTTGGAGGAACGGCAGCTAAGGGCTTGAATACTGGCATACTTTATCTTTTTGCTTTGCCTTATTTAGTCGTAGGACTTATAGGTGTCTTGTGGTGGAGAAGCGTCAAGAAAAAAAGAAAATTAGAAAAGGCCCCGACCATCCAAAAGCATTTGTAGAAGTACAATGGTACCTATAGTTATTCGTATCCAACGTTATTATTACTATTATTTAGGGGCATTGTTTCCACGGTTTTCAAAATATCTTTTTTGGAAAACATTTACAACTGTTTCTCGAAGGAAATTCAAACCGCATCACTTACAATATTTAGAAAAGGCCTCCCGGCATGATTTAGTATTTAAAGGGTTTAAGATTGCCCGATATAAATTCGGGCATGGAGAAAAGCGAATATTGATCGTTCATGGTCAAAATGGTTTGGCGGTGGACTTTCGCAGCGCTATTGATGCGTTAGTGGAAAAGGGGTTTGCCGTTGAAGCTATTGATTTGCCGGGACACGGTCATTCGAGTGGAAATACCAATAATATGTTGCTCTCCTCTGAACTAGTGAGGCACCTTCATACCCAAAATAAATATTACGCAATTCTAGGACATTCTTTAGGTGCTTCTGCAGCATTTTACTGCTTTGGTCATGCCAAATATACATTGCCCGTGCTTCCTAAGTTGGTATTGATGGGGATGCATGATAAAACAGAGGACTTCTTTATCGAATACAAGAATTTACTGCAAATTCCATCTTCGATATATGAATACAGTGTAAGGGAGATTGAAAAATCAATGGGTTTTAATCTTAAGGAGGACATGAATGCACATCACTTTATTCCTTTAGCAGGAGTAGACCAAGTATTGATTGTTCACGACGAACAGGACACTATCGCTGACCTTGACGGAATGAAACTCCTCGCTTCCAATTGGTCGTGTGCCGTCCTTTTTACGGGAGATCATGGAGGGCATTATCACCATTATAAACATCCCATGGTAATAGAAAAGCTCTTACACTGGCTCTGATTATAATCAGGCTGATAGCAGCATCATAACTCTTTTTCGAAAAGGTAATTCATTAAGTAAGTTTTAGCTTTACCAAGTTTTGTTACAAAGCTTTACGGATTGTGGATGATTTTCTCTAAGACTCCGCTAGAATAAATATTTCATACTTAGCTTAGCTAAAAGTGTATATCTTGGACTCAAGAGAAACAAAAAACTTCACAAATGCTCTTGAGGGATGCCTAATCCCAGATTCGACTACAAGTTCATGTTTGGTTTTGAAGTCAAAATGAACTGTAGCAGTGTAAAAGTAAAGGATTAATCAATGCAATAATTTGGCCTTCAAAGAGAGTTGAAAATCAAACCCTCTAGTATAATAGCAATCCCTTTCCTCGCTTTTAAATGGCTAGGATAGAAATAAAATTATTTAATCGAAATGTCTTTTGGATCTTGGATAAATAAGATTTGTGCTCTTTGGCAATATTCCTCGGTAGAGAGGTCAAATCCTTCAATAACCCCTTTTAGATGGATCGTTTTCCCTTGTTCTTGTGCTTCATCCAGTTTGTGAACTATGTCATCAGGGATACTTTCTGCAAATTCAATGGAGATCGTCCTATCCGCCTCTTCAGATCTTAAAAAATATTTTCTCCCGAGTTTTAGCATGTTTCTGCTATTGAGTTTGGCTTCTACTGTTACTTCCATACCTTCACAATCCATTCGTATCCCACAAGGTCCGGTACATCCGGGTATATTATAGAGTTCGGGTATCGAATATACTTGGTCCCCACAGGAAGTTAGAACTAACGAAGAAAGAATAAGTAAGCTGAATAGTATTGTTTTCATTGAATTGTATTTAGAATTGAGTATAGATTTCTTTTTCATTGGATGAGAACAGTAAGAGCGCTATTCTTAATAGAGACCCTATTCGGACCTACGCATTTATTTCTTTTTCATACTATAATGTTCCAATAACTCTTTTACGAGTGGGTCTGCGTGATATACATATTTTAGTGCAGCAATAATTCCACCTGCATGAACCGCTACGGTCCTGTTGGATTCATCATCATATATGAAATTGCCGGGTAATGACTCTATATTACCATCGAATATGAGTCCGATAGCTTCTTGATGGACGTTGATCATTGGACTACCCGAATTACCGCCAATAATGTCATTTGTCGTAACAAAATCAAGCGGTGAACGGAGTAGTTCCATCGGTGGATTTTGCCATTTTTCAGTAATGTTCCACGGAGCTTTTTTATCAAATGAATAATGTCGGTCATACATTCCGAAATAGGTAGTCTTATAGGGGGCTTTTGTGCCATTGTAACTATAGCTTTTGACAACTCCATCTGCAATACGCAAGGTGAAAGTCGCATCCGGAGGTAAGTCTTGTCCTTTGACTTGGAACACTGCATTGGCCACTTGGACTTCTAAAGCTCTTCTTTTTGGCCCTGAGCTTCTAAATTTATCCAGGGATTCATCATAAGCAGGAGCAATGATTCTACCTAATTGGATCAGTGGGTCGTGGGTATTTGACCATGCATCGCTAGACTTTTCTAAGACTTCCTGAGCTGTAGTCAAATCATTAAATTGAGTGTTTTCCAATATATTATTCGCGACAGCTTGCTCATCTTTTCCTTCCAATATTTTGGAGGCTATCGGGTTTTTGGGGTGCTCAAATTGGTGTATCTCCTTAAGATATATTTCGAGTTTTTCTTTCTCTTCTGCATTTTTCAAAGTAGGAACTACTCCTAAGATTGCCTCTTTTAGACCTGCGAGGTTTGCACTGTCTTGAGGAGCTTTTTTTAATGCCATTTCATACCTGTTTAGGAGGAAGGCCATGTGAACAGCATTGCCTCTTAAAGGATTATCGCCAACCAATTGAATGGCCGTGGCGTAGGGCTCTAATTTTTTGTACTCCTCTTTGATGTCTGACCAAATGTGTTGTTTATCTGAGGGGGTGTGCATTTTAATATCCTTTTCCATATTGAGTTTGCGTGCCATGAGGTGAGGATTGTGAAGTCCATCGACTATTCCTCCTATGGCTTTAATACTGTTGGAAAGTCCAAACATACGCTCCTGTAGTTGATGAGAAGGATGCTTTTCGTATTCCTTAGCCATGAGGTCATACCTGTTTTTTAAGAAGGTCAAGGTCATGGGGTATCGATAATCCCTATCGTACTCCAACTGGGCATAGGTGCGATATCGCTCCGTTCTGCCTGGGTTTCCAATTACAAAGGTAGGCGTACCTTCATGAACCCCATCCGGATTGAATGGAAAATAGTTCTGTGATGTGTTGAGTGGATTGCCATTCTCATCATAGGCTCTCCAGAATGTACAATCCAGATTGTAACGAGGATAAGTGAAATTATCATAATCTCCGCCAAAATAAGCCGGAGCTAATTCGGGAATCATCACAAGTCTGATATCGTTATAGCGTTTATAACCATATAAGGAGTATTGTCCCCCGGAATAATATGTTACGACCTGTAGTCTTAGTCCTGCCCATTCTTTTTTTGCAGCATACTGTTCTTTGATTTGGTCTATTACCTCTTTTGTTTTTTTAGGACGGTCTGCTTCGGATACTCCTTTCAATTTGTCTTCCACTAAAGAAGTAATATCCGCAACCTGAATGAGTTGCTCTACGAAAAGATCTTTTTTTCTCCGCTCTTCTCCTCTTGTCGGAGCATAAAAACCAGTTTTGTCGAAGTTCTCCCCCTCTTGCATAAGTTCACCCACTACACCCCGGGAGCAATGGTGGTTGGTCATAATAAGACCATCCGGGGATACGAATGAGGCGGAACACCAGTTGGCAAAACGCAAAGCTGACTTTCGTGCTTTATTGAACCAGGCATCGTCCAAGTCATAGTTGTATGCTTCCTTGAACCAAGCTTTTGGGGGATGCTCAAAGGTCCACATTTTTCCGTAATCGAACCGCTTGGGTAAGTCAATCGCCTGTTGGCCGTGGATCTGTGATAAACTGACACAAAAGAGGACTAGAAGCGAAATAGTGTTTTTTAATGGTTTCATTGCAAGTATTTTTTATAGCGAATGCTTGTTTATATGTGATATAGTATTCTACTTTTAATTTTCAAACTGGAAGAGCGAATG
>JALSTN010000164.1 GCA_026983735.1 Saprospiraceae bacterium
GGGGTATGATAACATGTATGTTGAAAATGCTCGGATACTGCGCTATAGAGAAATTTCCCAAAAAGGCAAGAAGAGTTATCAAATCGTCTTGGATAAAACCCCATTCTATGCAGAAAGTGGCGGACAAGTAGGTGACCGAGGTTGGATAGTTTCAGGAGATGAAAAAATAAAGGTTACCGACACAAAGAAAGAACATGTATTGCATTTACATTATACTTCTAGGTTACCTAGCGATTTGAGTAGAGGAGTATATGCTGGAGTTGATCAAACCATGAGGGTTAACTCTATGAGGCACCACTCGGCAACACATCTACTGCATGCCGCTTTGAGGAAAGTGTTGGGGAAGCATGTCGAACAAAAGGGTTCGTTAGTGACGGATACGCATCTACGGTTTGATTTTTCACACTTTTCTAAGCTTAAAGAGGAGGAGTTGGCTGAAATTGAAACTATTGTCAATAAAAAGATAGTAGAAAATATCGCACTGGAAGAACGACGCAATATTCCTATGGAGGAAGCAAAAGCAGCAGGGGCTATGATGCTTTTCGGTGAAAAGTATGGGGATTCCGTTCGAATGATTACTTTTGACCCCGGATTTTCCAGAGAATTATGTGGAGGAACGCATGTTAAGCGAACCGGAGATATTGGGTGGTTTGTCATCAAATCCGAATCTGCTATAGCTGCAGGTGTTCGGCGAATTGAAGCTTTAGCTGGAATGAGAGCCTACCATTTCATACAAGAAGAGAGAAAAAAATTAAAAACCATCGGTCAATTATTTAAAAATGCATCCAATCTCCCTCAACAAGTTCAGCTACTGAGGGATAAAAACAAAGCCCTTGAAAAATCTATTGAACAGCTTCAATTCGAACAAGCAAATGCTTTGAAGGGGCAACTAATTGAAAAGGCAAAATCAAAGAATGGGATAAATTGGTTAGTTGAACGATTGGACAATTTGGACGCAAAATCTGCAAAAGCACTCCTCTTCCAGCTAGAACAAAAGCTCTCGCCCGCTATCATTATTTTCGGCTTAACTACTAATAATAAGCCTCAAATAATGGTGAGAATTTCTGAGTCTATTACCGGGGAAGGTGGATGGAATGCTGGGAATATCGTTCGTGAATTATCCCCTATAATCAAAGGGGGAGGAGGAGGACAGCCGTTTTTTGCCACAGCAGGTGGGAGTGATTTGTCCGGATTAGACAAAGCACTTGACGTCGTTCGCGACAAAATGTAATTACCGCTATTTGACTCCTTAGGGTTTTTGATCTCAATTAATCTATAGAGGTGTAACCTTCTGAATTAGTTGTTGGGGGAACCTTATAACCAAATGAGGCATTGAACTACTAAAAGGCTCATTTATTACCTCCTTTTTATCTTTTCAATAGGTCATATCATTGCCCTGAACTTAACCCAGGACTGTTTTATTAAAGGAGAATTGGGGTTATTAGTATAAAAAAATAATATTTTATTTAATTTGACCTTAGTGGTTATAATTCTGCCAATTACAATTCAATTTGAGATAGATATAACATAGGATTTATAGGTTGTCAAACTTTCTTAGTTTCAGTGTAGTTTTTTTTGTTAATTTTGTTATCTGAGGCAACGTTTTCGTTGTTCGATGCATCTATATATAGAGAACTTCTGAATATGTGGCCAAAACGCTACCTAACAAGCCGTGCACAAGAATTTTATCTTGTCCTTGATGCAACTTTGTTAAAGTAATTATTAAAATGCTTTCTCATGAAAAAGTCTTTCTTATTATTGTCGCTTCTACTGTCCTTAGAATTACCCTCCCTCTTTAGTCAATGCTCGGGCCCTACCCCTTCACAATTTTGTGGTGGAGATGACCCGTTGTGTTCTATTGCAGAGTTAGATGGGATAAATTGTCAAACCCCACCTGTTGACAACCCCACGGGACCCACCCCATTATGCAATGGTACAGGTACACCTCAGAATACCATCTGGTATTCTTTTTGGGGGGATGGGAACCCGATGGGGATTCAGATTACGGTTGATCCGGCAAGTTGTATGGGGACGACGATAGGATGTATTGGGATACAAGCAGGTATTATTCAGGACTGTCTCAATGGGGGGAGTGTGGCTTGTATAGCAGACTGTGGTGTATCCACGAATATATTGCAGTTGCAGTTCCAAAGTATGCCTTGTCAAAAGTACTATTTGTGGATAGATGGTTGCTGTGGGGATGTCTGCAATTTCATTATCGAGGCGCCGCCTCTTCCACCCCCCAAAATTGGTCGTCCGAAACCTGAGCCTGCATTGGTAGGTACCATGTGTCCATGTGGGATAGCTCGAGTTTGTGTACCGCCTAGCGACATGGATTTTTGTATTTCTCATCGACGTTGGACAGTAAATGGAATAGACCAACCCAATTGGGATGATATGGACTGTGTAGAGTTTGACGTACCGGAAGAGGGGGGGCAGCAAGAAGTCTGTATCAGATACGTAATGGGCAATCTAGCTTCCCCCTGCGATGAACTTACTGTTTGCCGCCGTTTTCTCCCACTTCCTATACCGATGGTGAATGAAGGGGAAATATTCAAATGTTATGAAGACCATATGGGCAATGGAATTGTGTGGCATGACACCTTGATTACCTCTGATTGTATCAACCCACCTTGTTCGACACGTGCACAGAGTCCTCCGAACAATTGTTGTGTAGATTACGAGGCTCAGATCACCCTATTACCTGAAAGGCAAATTGGAGAAAAATATGTGTTCTTTTGCGATAAGATGGATTTGCCTTACCGGACGGAAGATGGAAAAGTTTGGGCGACAGAGGCTTGCCAGGAGAAAATTACCTGGCCGGACATAGACTATTATAATTGTGATACTTCCTATTATCTGTATTTATCTTACTTTGACCCGGAAGTTACGTTGACCAAAGAATGCGCAGCCTGTGATGGTGAAGTTACTTTGCGCGCTGTAGTGAGGAATAAAGCCAAGTGTCCCTTTGGAGATATAAGTTGGGAGGGGTATTGGTTGAACAATGTTTTGGATACTTTGGCCATTGGAACCGAGGTTCAAGTGACAGGGAATGGGCGTTATCAGTTTGTGCTCAAAGTTCATTTTGAAAGTGATAAAATCAAAGATCCCCAGGATTGTGTTTTGGAGGGCTTACCACCATGGGGGATCGTCGTAGTAGATGGAGATATTGACACGCCACACCTATCCGGGGCTACACCTCTCTGTGCTACTAATCTGGCGATGTATGAAGTACTGAACGATAGTGTTTACTTGGATTTTTGTGAATATCGATGGGAGATTCAAAGTGGTGGAGGAGTTATTGTAACGCCCAGTTATACCGATTCTGCGCGAATTCTGGTGGATTGGTCTTCCGGGACATTGGATAGTGGGATTGTGTGTGTCACTGCGGTCACACATTGTTCGGTAAGTAAGGATACTTGCTTTAAGACGATATTTCTCAAGACTCCTGCACCTGATGCCGGTGTTGATACAGTGATATGTGGCCGTATGTATACGATGCAGGGAAAGGAAGACATTTCCGGAGGGCACTGGGAGATTATTACTTCCCCTGGCAATGTAACCATGGATTTGAAGGATATCCATTCAGATGTTGCAGTAAACCAAGATGGGAAATACACCTTTGTATGGGTAGAGGATATTCAGGGATGTATGGGGCATGATTCTGTGACAATCGTATTCAATTCCCCCCCCTTCATTGCTGCGGCCGACACCATTTGTCAAGGTGATGCCAGCAGGTATATTATTGTCCTGGAACTAGCAGGCGGTACTGGTCCTTATCAGATTCTTTCCGGGGGTGGAAAGATTGAAAATGATATTATCTATACTTCGGATACATTAAACAATAATCAGACGTATACGATCATTTTGGAAGATGCATATGGTTGCCAAATCCAATACACCATCAATTATGAATGCACTTGTCTAAATCGAATAGGAGTAGTTTCTTCAGATACTATAAAAAGTTGTGGGGTTACCACAGTGGCTATAGACTACAACCCTGGAGGAATGATTTTAACAAATACAGACACCTTCCATTTCATATTATATTCTAATCCTTCCGATCCTATCGGTTCTAGCTTAAGACGGAATCATTCCGGAACATTTGCCTTTGATCCTTTGACGATGAATTGGGGGCAAGTGTACTACTTAGGTGTGACCGTGGGCAAAACCGATCAAGATGGTTATGTAAATCCTAAGGATGGCTGTGTAAAATACTCTACCGGGCAACCTGTAATATGGTATGAAATGCCTTCTCCAAATGCAGGGATGGACCAAAGTATTTGTGATCTGTCATCGCGATTGAATGGGGCCAGAAGCTTACTTAATAGCAACATAAGATGGCTAAACACTCCTAATGCGATAATAGGGAACGCAAATCAATTGACAACTCCTGTCACTGTTACACAATCCGGGACGTATACTTTTGTGATAGAAGAGACGAATGCCATGTGTACAAATTATGATACGGTCGTGCTACAGTTTAACACATCACCTGAGATCTCAGGATTGGACAAGGAGTGTGTTGACCTTGGAAATTCTACAAAATGGAAATATACCGTCAGATTTAGCAGTGGTGTTCCTCCTTATACTATTGTTCAAGGAGCCGGATCTTTCGATGCCAATACAGGATTATATCAATCGCTAGAACTAGAAAGTTTAGAGCGAGATACCCTTATCATTGAAGATCAGAATGGTTGCCGGGACACACTATCGGTGATTCACAATTGTGTTTGTGGAGATACGAAGGCGGGCACGATGAATACATCATTCGTTGAAATCTGTCAAGATTCTTGTTTGACCATCCTTACCGATAACAACCATGGATTAGAACCGGACGATTGTGTCTTTATGATTCTCAATAAGGATAGTGCGACCTTCAATGCCTCTACTATTATCGAAATTCAAACGTTTAATGCTAGTGGGAATACTTTTTGTTTTGATTCTGCTAAAGGCATGCAACTCAATCAACGGTATTATGTGTCCTACATAGTCGGTGAATGTTCCGGCGGTCAATTAAACACGGAGGATGCTTGTTTAAAGTTCATCTCTCGGCCGATTCGTTTTTTACCTTATCCGACACCTGATGCAGGCAATGATAAAACAATATGCGGATTGATGAGCGGATTAGAAGCGAGATCTAGTATTGGAACGGGACATTGGGAGCTTACAAATAGACCTACGAATGCCAACGCCATTTTTATGAATACGATGTCTACCACTCCATTGACTGTAGATACTTATGGGAAATATACTTTTAAGTGGATTGAAGATAATGGAGGATGTATTCGTTCGGATGAAGTAAGTTTTCTTTTCGTTGATGCTCCTAAGATCGCTGACCTTCAGTATGTCTGCGATAGCGTAGGGGAGAAGTATAAGGTTTTGTTTGAGATCACAGGAGGAGATCAAATGAGCATTTCCATCAAGAGCAATAACGGTTGGACCGCTACTCCTATAGTTTTAGGGAAATACGAATCTCCTTGGATTCCTTCGGGCAAAAATACCGACGTTACTATTGATGATCAATATGGGTGTAATCCCATCACTATCGATGTGACGCATGAGTGTATGTGTATTACGGAAGCGGGAACCCTTTCGCTTAACCCGGATCATTTTTGTTATGAAGGAACAGCACACGTTAATTATACCGGAGGAAGAAAAGACCCCAATGATATTATCGTCTATTATCTTCATGATGGCAATGCCAATAACATAGGAACCAATATAATTACGACGAATACGACCGGAGATTTTTCCTTTGACCCTACCCGAATGCAACGCAACAAAAAATATTACATTACTGCTAGAATCGGCAATTCAGATGGTTCAGGAGGTGTGATTTTAACGGATCGTTGCCTCCAACAGACCATAGGGGTCTCTGTGATATGGTATGAACTTCCGGAAGCCCAAATCAAATCGGATGAACAGGTAATAACCTGTGAAATCCCTTCGATTTTGCTCCATGGCGAAGGCTCCTCGATCCATGCAGATACAGGGATGTTGACTTATGCATGGAATACATCTGATGGTAGTTTTGATACAGGGCAAAATCTCAATACTCCTCAGGTGGGAGTTATCGGTAAAGGAACGTATACTTTGACCGTAACGAATACTATAACAGGCTGTACAGATACAGCTCAAATTACAATAGGAGAAGACCGGCCTCATCTAGCTGTAGATGCGGGACCGGATGGTACATTAAGCTGCAAGACATCTTCCATTCAATTGGATGGTTCTAAGTCAGCTCAAGGGGCTAATATTGTTTATCAATGGATAGGCCCGGGCATCACAATGAATAATCGAAATGATATCCGTCCTATAGTTACTGAACCGGGGACCTATCGTTTGATTGTCCTTGATACCCTAACCGGGTGTAAGGATTTCGCAGAAGTACTTATCAAGACAAATTACGACAAACCTAAGGGCCAAATTCAAGCAACTGGGGCATTGACTTGTATCGATGGTGAAATCCTACTGGATGGTACAGGTTCCACATCTAATAATGGGATTCAATCCTATACTTGGGAGACCTCCACGGGCAATATTATTGGTGATACACATGGAAAGACCATTAAGATTGATAAGGGCGGCAAATACCTGCTTATAATAGAAGATGCTCTGTCCGGCTGTAAAGATACGTCTATCTATCAGGCAGTAGAGTTTGGTAATACATTAAGTAATATTACACTCGATGTACAGGGGTTAAAATGTTTTGGAGATAGAGATGGGATTATTGAAATAATAGGTGTAACCGGTGGAACTGGAACCCTAAGCTATTCAATTAATCAATCTCCATTTGGTCCAAAAAAGAGATTTGACCAATTAGGGCCTGGGCGTTATGAAGTAACTATTAAAGATGAAAAAGGGTGTGAGAGGGATACTGTAATTCTATTAGATGAACCTGCCGATCTTAGCATTGAAGCAAAGGAAGATCAATACATCGCTTATGGCTCGGATCTAGATCTAGATACACTTTGGACGAATTTGCGTGGAGCAAAGCCCAACGACCCCAATATAGAAATTCTATGGCTAGATGAATCAGGTAATCCGGTCAATCCTCTTCAAGTAGGACTGACCCAATCCCATTATCGATTCACAGTAGTGGTGAAGGACAAAAACGGATGTGAAGCCAGGGATTTTTTAGATGTATATATTGAAGTAAATAGAAACGTATTTATTCCAAATGTATTTACTCCACAAAAAGGAACTAACAAACGCTTTTACATCTATACCCATCCGGGAAGTGCTTTGAAAGTGACCTATATGCGTGTGTACGATCGATGGGGGGAATTAATGTACGACAATAGAGATATTCCCTTTGATTCGAATGGGGCTTCCGTCGAAGGATGGGATGGTACTTACAGAGGTTCAGAGCTTGACCCGGCAGTGTTTATCTATATTATAGAGGTAGAATTTAAAGATACGGGAGATGGAGGCAGTTTGCAGACCTTCACAGGCGACATTACCCTACTCAGATAGTCGGAACCGGATTTCGTTGATTATAAATTGAAGTCACATAATGTGAAATTTTGCACTTCATTTATTTTCAATTTATTAGAAATTTGAAGATATGAAACGAACATGAATTTTATTAAACATAAATTTCACACAGAAGTATGTTTAAAAAAATTCATGTGAGAGCGAAGCGGTTCCATAGCTGCAAAAATTTTATAATACTTTTATTATTTATTTATTATAAAATTTTAAAGATATGAAATGGTTCTCCATTGGAGTATTATGCAAATATCTCAAGTGAATTATGACAACCCTAATCAGGCCTTAGATCTGAATATTTGGAAATAAAGAATTGGGGTAAAACAACGAAGCTTATTTTTGTCCCTTTCCTTACCATCCATTTTCCGGGATGTTTTCCTTGTGGATGGTATTGATTTAATCTTTACAGAAAATAGATATTATTGCCTTCAGACAACCTAGAATGGGTACCTTAAACTTGTTTTTGGGTTAAATCTAGAGTTTGATATAAACAATTTAAGTATTAAAATGTCTTGTTTGAAGTATATTCGTGTACCTTTGAAGTTAGGGGGTTGCCACGAGATGTATTTCATCGTCTGAGTAGGACCATTTCATACTAAATAAAGAAATAAATATAGTAAATAGATGTCTGATAAAACTACAGATGTAAACATCGATGAGGTACATTCCGGCTTACAGATCCAAGAGATAAAGGTAGACGGTAAGCAAAGTCCTTTACGGATTGACCGATTCCTAGTTGATCGTACAGAAAATATCAGTCGACATAAAATACAGTTGGGAATAAAAGCAGGCCTCATTCGTGTTAACGAGCAACAAGTGAAGCCCAATTACAAGGTGCGTCCCAACGATTTCATACGAATCGTCTATCCCAAACCTGTGGTTATCGATAGTGTGATTCCTGAGGATATTCCTTTGGATATCGTATATGAAGATGCCTATTTGATGGTGGTTAACAAACCTGCAGGAATGGTGGTTCATCCCGGCATATCCAATTATTCCGGCACCCTCGTCAATGCTTTAGCATATTATATAAAACACTCGGAACTACCTGTACTAGAGGGGAACCCTATGGATCGACCGGGTTTAGTTCATCGGATTGATAAGGACACATCCGGTCTATTAGTTGTAGCAAAGACGGAAGAAGCATTAGTAGGCCTAGCCAAACAATTCTATGATCATACCGTGCATCGAAGGTATATTGCCATGGTATGGGGTGAGCCAGAACCTTCCGAAGGAAGTATAGATTTGGAATTGGGAAGAGACCCAAAAAACCGTACAAGAATGACCGTTATCCCCCAAGGAGAAGGCGGGAAGCACGCGGTAACACATTACAAGGTTGTAGAGCCGATGTATTATATTTCGATGATCGAATGTCGATTGGAGACAGGTCGGACGCATCAAATCCGGGTACATCTCAAACACATCGGACATCCACTTTTCAACGACAGACATTATGGCGGAGATACGATTCGAAAGGGAACTGTTTATAGTAAGTATAAGCAATTTGTAATGAACTGTTTCAAAATATTGCCCAGACAAGCCTTACATGCCAAGTCTCTGGGCTTTGTTCACCCTGTTACCGGAGAAGAAATGTATTTTGAAACGCCCTTGCCGGAAGATATGGAAGGAGCATTAAATAAATGGAGAAATTATTTATCTCAACGTAAAATAGAGGAATAATATGCTACATGCCAACACCACTCATATGGACAATAGGGAAGTTGCTGCTTTGTTTAGAGAGTTAGCAGCCCTTATGGACATCATGGGAGAGAATCCATTTAAGATTCGTTCTTATGAGCAGGCTTATAGAAACATTAGGGGAATGGAGGGGAATGTATTGCATTTTGATAATTCGGAATTGAGTAAGCTACCGGGATTTGGGAAAGCGATAATTGGGAAAATAGAAGAAATTAAGAAAAAAGGGACCTTTGACACCTTAGAGCGTTATAGAAGCCAGGTACCTAAAGGTATTGTCGAGATATCTCGTGTATCCGGACTAGGAGCTAAGAAGGTAAAGGAAATAATGAAAATGGGTATCACATCCTTAGAGGAGTTACTTCAAGCGGCTGAAGATGGCAGATTGACCTCTATAAAAGGGATAAGCCATAAGTCTGTTGCTAAATTCATCCCCTCGATACAATATTTGATCGCGTCCAGAGGAAAAGTACTCTTTTCTGAGGCGGAAACGATCTCCCAAAAGGTGATGAAGCGACTAAAGACTCATTTTCCTTCTATACGAATGGAGGTAACCGGACCAATTGCAGCATTTGAAAATGTGATTTCGAGAATCGAGATACTGATTGAGTTAAAATTAGAACAATTTGTTACAGTCCTACAGGAAGAAAACCTTAAGCTGAAGGTAGAGGGGGATCACATTATTTGGGAAGAAGAAGAAATTCCCGTAATTCTTCATTTTTCATCAGCGGAAAGATTTGGCAATAATTTTTTTGAATTTACTGCCTCATCAGAATTTAAACTAAGGTTGAAGGAATTAGCGGATGTAGATGCTCCGGTAAAAAATTGGGAAGATATTTTTCGAAATAACAATTTTCCCGTTATCGAACCTGAGCTTTGGCATGATGACCATTATATTTCAACCGCTATAGATGGAAAACTCCCGGAACTTATAGAAATTAATGATATAAAAGGTCTGGTACATTTGCATACCAAATACTCTGATGGTACTGTATCACTTGAGGGAATGATCCAAGCTGCTATTCAAAGAGGATTTGAGTATATTGTGGTCACCGATCATTCTCAATCAGCAGGATATGCCGGAGGTCTTAAGATAAATCGGCTCAACGATCAATGGAAGGAAATCGAATATTTACGCGAAAAATACACTCAGATAGATATTTACAAGGGAATTGAGTCAGACATACTAAAGTTGGGAACATTGGATTACCCAGATGAGATTCTGTCTGCTTTTGATATAGTTATTGGGTCCATTCATTCTGGCTTAGATATGGACAAGTCTACAGCTACCGATAGGTTGATACGAGCTATTGAGCATCCTCAACTCCGAATTTTAGGGCATATGACAGGTAGGTTGTTACTTAGAAGGAAGGGATATCCTGTCGATCATTTGGCCATAATAGAGGCATGCGCAGCGCACAATGTCGTCATAGAGATTAATGCAAACCCAAGACGGTTAGACATCGATTGGCGCTGGGTACAAGAAGCAATACGACAGGGCGTGAAGCTGAGTATTCAGCCTGATGCACATAGTATAAAAGGGATCTCGGATATATATTATGGAGTAAAAGCCGGGCGAAAAGGAGGACTCAGCAGTACACACAATCTTACCTCACTCAGTCGAGAGGACTTTAAAGATTGGGTGTCTCTCACATAGTTATATCCCAAATTTAATTGTACAATTCGTCTTCCGAATATATTTGTAGCTAATTCAGGCGTGCTTTGTATGAGAAATAGTTCGTCTTGATGGAGTATTTACTATTTATTAACAAAATATTGAGAGCTTGTTTAGTATTCATATGAAATAATCATAATACATTTGTGCCGTTATAATATTTATAAATCACATTAAAACACAAAGAAATATGAAAAGTATGAAATGGTTTGCACTTGCTATTGTAATGATTAGCTTTATGTCATGCAAGAGCGGAGAATCTTCAGCATCAACAGACACAGCAGCTCAATCTGTTGAAAAGACTACAACAACTACAGCGGATAAAGCTGCAGATGTAAAAAAGGATAACGCTGCTCCCGCAGGTCCCACAACGACTATTGAATTTGCTGAAAGCACGTATGATTTTGGTACAGTTAAAGATGGAGAGAAAGTAACTCACAACTACAAGTTTAAAAATACAGGTAGTGAGCCATTAGTAATCTCCAATGCAAAAGGAAGTTGCGGATGTACCGTTCCCGATTGGCCAAGAGAGCCTGTAGCTCCAGGTGCTGAAGCTGTAATTAAGGTCGTTTTCAACTCAAAGAACAAAGGTTCTGTAGAAGGAAGAAAGCAGACAAAGCGTGTTACAATTACTGCTAATACTGACCCAACTACTACCTTCTTGACAATCACAGGTATCGTTAAGAAAGATGCAGATGCAGCAGCTAAGAAATAAAACTAACATGTTATATGTTATTTAGAAAAGGCAGAGGAGACTCTGCCTTTTTTTGTGTCTAAGCAATAGGAATCACAGACAGACCTCTCCTTTTGAGTTATCCCAGTCGATGGGTGCAAGTTGATGATTCTTTAGCCATTTATTCGTCAAACTAAAATGGTGATTATTAAAAAAACCACCTCTAGCGAGTGGGCTTGGATGAGGGCTTTCCAATATGAGGTGTTTGTTTGGATGGATTAAAGATTTTTTAGAGCGAGCAAAATTTCCCCAGAGCAAGAATACAACATGCTCCTTTTCGTTAGAAATACGTTGGATGACGGCATCTGTAAATGTTTCCCATCCTTTCTTGCGATGCGATCCGGGACGTTTATGTTCTACCGTCAATATAGCATTGAGTAATAAGACTCCTTGATCGGCCCAGTAGGACAAATCACCATGTTGAGGTGGAGAAATATCTAAATCGTTTTGGATTTCTTTAAAAATGTTTTTTAATGACGGGGGAATGCGTATCTCCCTTGGGACAGAGAAACAAAGCCCCATTGCTTCTCCAGGTCCATGGTAAGGATCTTGTCCAATAATTACTACTTTAAGATCTCTAAAATCTGTTCGAGCAAATGCATTGAAAATGAGAGACCCGGGAGGATAGATCTTTTTACCCATTGCTTTTTCAGTTTTGATAAATTGAACTAATTTATCAAAGTAGGGTTTAGTAAATTCCTCTTCGATAAGAGGACGCCAGGAGAGTGGAAAAGTTACGGTCGCCATTTATTGTTTTCTCTTTCTTCTGCATCTTCAAACATAGCTTTCAGGGCTTCTTCCCATGATCTGATGCTTAGTCCCCAAGTATTTATAATCTTATCTAAAGCTAACCTACTATTTAGTGGACGTTGCACATTGGAAGGATATTCTGAAGAATTAATGGGGATAAGTCTTACTTTTTCAATTTTAGAAAGGCTAAATATTTTCTCCGCAAAACCGTACCATGAGGTTTCTCCGGTATTGGAATAATTATAAATATCTCCTTTCCAAGGTATTTGATCTTCTTCAGTCTTAAGGACAATATCCAAGATAGCTTTAGCCAAATCCCTGGCATAAGT
>JALSTN010000165.1 GCA_026983735.1 Saprospiraceae bacterium
CTGTGGGGGGAACCGAAGCCATTAAAACAGTTCCGGAAGGGGTATGAGTTTCCAAATACTTTTGAAGGATATATCCGCCCATCGAATGTCCTACTACTATAGGAGGTAAAGGTAACGCATCTGCTACCTCTGCCAAATCATTGACGTAATCTTTGATCCTTAGAAGGTTAAAGGGTTTGGCCGAAGAGCTCGATCCGTGGCCAGATAGACTAAAGGCAACAATAGAGCGATTCAAGCGCATTAAGTATGGGATAAACTTTTCTTCCCAAACCCAAGCACCATGCCACATACCATGCAAAAGGAGCAGTGCCGGTCTATCGTGAAGAAATTGATTGTTGTAGATTTTGATGTCTAAATTTCGCTCCTTCATTTTCATTTTATTATTTTGTATTTATCTAATTATTCAATACATTATACTATTTATTATATATATCAAGATATTTTATATATAACTTTAAAGCTGCTCTATATTGTCATCTATAATTGCTTGTATTTCATGTGATTGGTTATCAACTCTGGGGACCAGATCATAGCGTATTTTACCGCACAACTTTGCAAGAGAAGCGGAGAGCTCATCGCATTCTGCGATCGATATCTTCTCATCCTCAGACACCTTTTTTATCACTTCTATCAAAGATGAGTATTGTTCGAGGACTTCGCGGTTAGCGATGATAGAGATCCGATGAGTAAGATATTCCAGAGCGATCAGGTCTTGTTTATCTACTTGATGTTTTTGGATGAGAGACTCGATAAAATGTATGAGTTCAAAGTACAGATTGGATTTTATATCAAAAATCTTGACTCGTTGTTCCTTTTCTATTTCAACTTCACTTTGTTTGTTAAGTAGTGCTGCGGTAATTGCGATGGTTGCAATGGTGCCAAGAACGAGAAGCACGATTTCCTGCCCAAAAGGATTGCTCGATGAATCCATATAAGCAGTTCTTAGATAAACATACCCCACTATAAATGTAGTAGCAGATACCCATAAATATTTTATACTCTTTTGCATAGATATACTTTTTACAACTAAAAATGAAATGATTTCTATCTCTAAAGATAGGTCCACTTTTCATACCAAACCGTAATCCTGAAGGTGAAATAAAAAAAATCGTTTTTACTCATTCAACGAATTACATCTTAGCATAGCCTCAGCTAAGGTAAGATTATTTGAAGAGAAGAAGTAAAAATCGAACTTTTTATACCCTCTATTAAGGTAAATAGTAGAGACAAAGGAGCAGACTACTCCTCTTCCTCCATTTTATGGCCTGGCCGGATGATAAAATTATTAGGACCTTCTCTAGGTAGGAGTAATAATATGTGATCATTGAGCAATTCCAGGATAGAGAGAAAGGTAACGATGGCGTGAATACGGTTTTCACATGCTTCAAATATCGTATCAAAATCTGCATTTTTTAGACTGCGGATTCGTCGAATGACCTGTCGTTTGATTTGGCGAACGGTGTAGGGGAAACGCACGATCCGATGAATAATTTTATTCTTCTCCCGTCTGTGTTTATCCATTGCCCTTTCAAAGGCACGTAGGAGCTTAAACACGGATACAGGTTCCAGTTCTGCATCCATCAACGCCTCTTGGGCTAGAGAGTGGAGTTCCTCTTTGAGATTACCCCGTTGAAAAACTAAAGAGCGCTCCAATTCTTTTTTCCTTAAATCATCGAGAACACTTTTGTATCTTTTATACTCGATGAGTTTTTGAATCAATTGCTCTCTGGGGTCAACTTCATTACCCGCTTCATCGAGTTCTTTTCTAGGGAGGAGCATTTTAGCCTTAATCCGCATTAAGGTAGCTGCCATAAGAATAAACTCACTTGCCATTTCGATATTGAGTTCCTGCATTTGTTCAAGAAAAGCAAGGAAGTCATTGGTAATTTTAGCAATTGGTATGTCATAGATATCGAGTTCATCCCGTTCGATAAAGAAGAGGAGGAGGTCAAAAGGACCTTCAAACTGAGGAAGATGTATTTTGAATTCCGAGTTCATTGGGGCCAGTTATTGGCGACTTAATAGGTCGATAATTTCAGCCATTTCATACCGATTCTGACTGCCTTTGTTGAGGTCCTTTAGGGTATATTTTCCCGATTTTCTTTCTTCTTCTCCGATAATTACGACAAAAGGGATGCCTCTTTGATCGGCGTATTTCATTTGCTTTTTGAATTTAGCCGGTTCGGGATAGATGTCACAAGGGATACCCGCAGCCCGCAATTTCATACCGATAGAAAAACCATGAAGGTGAGATTCCGGATCCATCGCCAAGACGATAACCCGTGCATCTAGTTCAAGGGATTCCGGAAAAAGACTTAAATCCTCTAATGCATCATAAATTCGCTCAGCACCAAATGAGATACCTACACCAGATACTCCAGGCATTCCAAACACTCCTGTAAGATCGTCATATCTTCCACCTCCGCCTATACTACCCATAGGCAGACCCTCTACGCTTACCTCGACAATAAAGCCGGTATAATAATTGAGTCCACGTGCTAGTGTGAAGTCTAAATCAAGTGTACCTGGGCATTTCTCACCAAAATACGACAATACTTGCCGGAGTTCGGTAAGGCCCTGTGTTGAGACACCTTTCTCGGTAAATGCAGTTTCTAAAAGGTCTAAGTCATCGAAAAAGATAAGTTCTAGTACAGTATCCGCTGAGGAGGCTGGAATTCCACGATCGATCATTTCTTGCTTGACTTTATCCACTCCCATTTTATCGAGCTTATCAATAGCTACGGTCATTTCCAC
>JALSTN010000166.1 GCA_026983735.1 Saprospiraceae bacterium
CTCCCCGTCTGCTTTTATAATATGCCTAACCTTAACTACCTCATCATAGGTAAACGAACCAGCTAAATGATGAATGTAGTCCATGTCGTCCCCTCCTCTATCTCCCGTGGTTATGACTTGGCCTGTATTTTCATTAATTGTATACGAGCTATCTACTGCCATCCCGGTAGGATCCACCAGCCAAACTGGATTATCAAGCGTATAAGTGTACGGACTCCAGCCCGCATACTTTCCCGCCAGCGGATCCACCCCCAAAA
This sequence comes from Saprospiraceae bacterium, assembly GCA_026983735.1. GTDB lineage: Bacteria > Bacteroidota > Bacteroidia > Chitinophagales > Saprospiraceae > JALSTN01. The sequence goes on from JALSTN010000166.1 coordinate 258, forward strand.
ACCTCCCCAGCGCCGGGTTATAGATCCGGGCGCCGTAGTTGTAATGGGTTCGATCTCCGAACTCGGTATGTTGGTCGCGCTCTTTGGCGTTGTAGGCGAAGAAGTTTTAGCGGCTGCTTTCAGTCGCTAAGGATGTAGTAAAGGTAAGGGGTTTTGTGGGGATTATGGGAGGGGGAGTTGGATTTTTTTTGTGGGAGGGAAGGGTTTTTGCTGTACTAAAGCTTGGGGGTACATCATAGCGGTTGATACAATCGAAAAGATGAAGTTTTCAACATCATTTACGCTTTGAGAAGGAAATGCGACTAATTCGTTTTCAATAATAAACAAGCTAATGAAAATAAAAACTATTCTCATTAGCCAATTTATCTTATGTTTTAATTTGCTTTTCACTCTTTAATAAAGCCCCCATTAAATCGAGGCTTTCTAATTTTATTCTTCTTCGCTGGTATCGTTTTCTTTCCAAGAACATAATGGAACCCCAAATTCATCTAAAGCTAACTCCTTACATGTTTTAATGTCATTTTGAAGATAGTCGTTTATACAATTGCCATCTTCATATACGTAGAGATATACACCAACTTCAGGATAGTCTTCTTCTATCTTAAAGATCTTACCATTATGTGAAGTTTCTAATGTCCTAAATTCCATCAATATTTATTACTTTGGATATATTCTGTGAGTACCAGGTATTGCATCTTTCCACTTTCCATTTTTGAATATCTCTAAATGAATATGCGGTGCATCTCCGTGAGGATTTTTAATATCAAATCTCATCTTTCGTAGACCGTCCTTAGACATAAATATATTATCTCCGGCTTTATTTGTTATGGTTTTATAATCCTTACCTAACCATTTCTGAGCCTGTTTCGCTACATTGCCAACATTAGTACCCCCCTTAGTAGCTTAACCTTCCCTTTACTTTTAATTTTAATGCTTCCTCCAAAATCTCCTTTGCTAAAAGTTCTTCTTTAATTTCAATCTCAATAATTTCATTGTTATCAACTAATCTATCTTTAATTTTTTTTGCTTCCAATAAAGAAAGTCCTGCCTTTTGATTTAGTAGCTTTGTAAAAGGAATCTTTCTCATACCAACTTCCCAACCTTCAAATATTATTTTTGTCATCTGTTATTCTATTTTAAATATTAATTGAGAAGGAATTTTCCCCGGTTTTGCCCCAGTGGTTCTTTTTGCACCTTGAATAATTATTTTATTCACACCTTGTTGCTTTCCAAAATCAGTAATAATATCCTTCACCCCTCTAATTCCCAATTTGTTAGTTAAAGCACCATCAACATCAAAGTTTCTGATAGTAAGAGTTCCATTTGATTTTGAAAAATTTCCGCCAAATTCGATTACATCATCTCCAATTTTTGTGGAATAAAAAAGTAAATCTCCCTCTTTTGCTGTTTGCGTAAAAACTCTTCCCCCCCCCTTAGCAGCAATATCTTCACACCCTTTGAAATGGGCGTTCTCAGGCTCTGAAGCTTCAGAAAATAAGACAAACTCACTCTGAAAATGGAGATCAATTATTTGACACTTGACATCATCCTTTATCAAGACAGGATGCTCAAAACTCTGTGATTCAAAGTTATATTCAGCTTGACTTGGAAATGCAACTACAGCACTACTTTGGAAAACAAACAAACTAATGAGAACCTGAACTATTCTCATTAACCAATTTGTTTTATGTTTTATTCTCCTTTTCATTTTTGGGGAAGCCCCGATTAAATCGAGGCTTCTTTGATATTCTTTATTTTTTCAATCGCTTCTTTAATCTCTTTTTCAAGTCGTTCCTGTCCGTAATAACTCGGACTCTCTTTTCTTAGGCTTTCATTGGGCTGATAAAAGTCTAAATCATATGCCAATTCAGATAGTATTTCGTTAACTATTTTATTAGAGCTATAGTCGTCTCCATTCCAAACTCTTTCTTGAAAAGTCTTGATTAACTCTTGCTTCTCTTTTTCCTTTAATAGTATTTCTTTTAGAATATCCATATCATTTAAGGTATTGAAATGAAACGACTATTTATTAAGTTCTTGCTACTCCTAATTACAGTTGTAACTTGTCCAGTGATAGGATTTGTTCCAACAAGTAAACTCTTACCACTTGCAAATCCATTTTTTAAAACGTAATTGATTGAACCATTTTTAGGGTCATAAAATTTCAAGCCCTTATTAATAGCGGTTTCTGCCATCTTTGGGGTTACACCCCGTTGAGCTAATCGCTTTAAAGAATGCTTACTAAACTGTGTGCCAGTCTTTACTAACGCACTACCCTCCTCAGCAGCTACTTCCACTACCTCCTTCGCACCAAACCCAAACGCTCCTTTTAATTTACCAAGCAACCCCAACTTTGGTATCGGTATATAAGCCAATGCAAACTTTGGCAGCGGCATAAAAGCAAATGCCAAATTGTTATATACCGACTCTGCTGCTCCACCCGTCCCATAATCATATACTCTATAACCGGGACCA
>JALSTN010000167.1 GCA_026983735.1 Saprospiraceae bacterium
TGGGCGCATCTCGTATTGTTGTATCTTGGCACTCCTGTCACTGTAGGATCTGTATTTATCCCATTCCTGCAATTCGTCACCAAGGGGCGATTGAGTATATCGCGTGGCCATCTTATATCCCTCCCATTCTTGTTGAATGGAGTAGGGTCTACCAAATATATCGTCTGCACTACTTCCTTCTCCAAGCCCTGCTTATCTGTTATCGTAAACGTTCGCTTTATGGTCCCCTTTCCACAGTGCAAGCTAATCTCGTCCCGCTCCTTTATCGCCTGCACCTCACAATTGTCTGTTGCCAATCCATCTCGACCTACCACTCGCCTTTCTATTACTATATCTTCTCGCAATGATTCTGCCTTTACTATCTTACCAAAATATCGAGACAAGTGACTCGTATCATAGCTATATCTACAATTGACCGTCAAATCCGGTAATGGCTCCACCTCTGGGGCTTCCTTATCTACCACCTCTACTTCCACCATGCATACCGAGGCATTCCCCGACTTGTCCACTACTTTGAATTCCACCATTATGCGCTGTCCTGCATCTGCACAACAAAACTCTACATAGGAATGATATCGCTTATCTATCGGACCACAAGGCGCACCCAGATCCATCCGCCTTACCAACATCGTATCTATACCACAATTATCCGTAGAGCCATCATCCAAACTCCTAGCGTATACCTTCGCCTTTCCGTCTAAGTTTAACGTCACTACTGTATGCGCATCACACACTGCATTGGGCATTAAATCGTCTGCTACGTAGATATCAAACGAACACTCTGATTTGTTCCCGCATGCATCCGTCACTTCATAGTAAAACCAATTGCATCCCGCTGGTAATCCACTCTTCTCAAATGCAGGATCTCCAGGACCTCGCGCCTCTCCTAGATACTCTCCATAACTCCCGTCAGGTGTACAATCCCTTGGGTCCTTCGCCGGTACATATCTCACTCGATACGTCCATTCCGAACACTCCCCTATCACATATACTCCTCGCGGATCCGGTATCTTTAATGCATCCTCTATATTCTGTGGAATCGGCAACTTGTACGTGCCACTACATCTGTAATAATCCATCCCTATCGTATCTCGTACAACTCCTGTCGTAGGACAATACAACCCCGGCGCTTCATGGTCTACCACTTTCAACACTTGATAAAAATCAAGTATCTTCGGCAACCCCGCATTCACTACTCCATTGCCCACACACCAATCCACCACCTTCCAGTGGCGTAACACCTTGAAAGTCGAGCCACATACGTCCAGCCTTTGATCCGTATAGGTCGCTACCAAGGTCGAACATCCAGGTGCTATCGGCCATCCCGATGTGTCCGGGGAAGGGTATCCCTGACTCGTCTTCGGCCAGATACCATTGCAGGCAAACTCCATATCTCGCAAACCTATTGTGTCTTGTACCAGATTTGGCAAATGAATCCTTATCGTATCTGTACACATGGTCCTATTGCCTGAGCCATCTTCTGCTGTCCATTTCCTTACTATTATCTTATAGGGTAAATCACAATCAAATCCCTGTATCTCTCGGTCCGTATATCGTAAATCTACACTCCCACAGGAATCAAATCCGTATACGATATAGCTTCCGGCTTTTATCCCCGGCTTTACCAACGTAGTCCCCGGTACCGGATAACCTAATATCTCCGGGGATATTCCTTCTGCACATCGCAATGTGTCATTGTGACATTGTAAAGAGGGTATAAACTTGTCCTCTACCTTGATCTTCCCCCAGCAGGAAATATCCTGACAAGTATCCTTTATCGCATATCCTATCGTCGTACCTACTTGTTCGCAAGTAAGATCATTATTCACAATAATATTTCCATTTACATCTTTCATTTCCAGAACCCAACACGCTCCATTTACTGGTCCTTCAGCGACCATGTCAAGTGTAACATGGGCTATTCCTGCAGTATCAAGGGAAATTTGGACTAAGTCATTACAGGCTAAATCTATTCGTCCATTGGAATTTGAATTATTGGACTGAGCACATGAGGTTCTGTATACTTCAACGTCGCCAATGAGCAATTTATCTAGGGTTAAGTTAGTTCCATTAAAATCGATCATTATATCCGTATATGCATTTCCTACAGGACCACTTGTAATAGGTAGATTACCTTGAGAACTGAGACCTTCTAGTCCATAAAAGTATCCACTCCCTGCCCCTAAATTCGACATATATCCGGCCGTCGCCCATATCATCGAATCACACTCTGCCAAGTTATTCCCCGAGAGGTCCCGGTATCCGTAGCTAACTCCACCAGCACTGTTCCTTCCATTCTCTCCAGCCAATGTCGCCCAAGCACCAACATAAATATCCGGACCGGGGTTAAATCCCATGCCCGTCTTACGATACTCATACACACTTGCTCGATGAGGGTGTCCTCTTTCTGCAAGAAGCATTCTCCCATCTTCTGCAAATGCAATGTCTGTTATTCGGGAAGTGTCCGATGTAGATGTATTCAGAACCAATTCAACATTTTGATTTCCTGTGAATATTTTATTCATAGCATCATAAGTAGCGTTAAACTCCCCTGCATTATCAAGAGGCACAGAATATACGGTACTGGACTGACCAGGACGAACGGATTGGTTTGCAAAATAAACCGACGTGCTCCCTGAAGAAGTATCTGTGTAAACCCCTATTCCCCAAAGCCTCTCCGAAGCAGGAGCTAATCCGGGATTGCCATCATCCAAAGCAAATGGATCATAAACGCTGACAACGGATGGAGTAGGCAATTTTAAATCCACCCTATAAATCCTTCCATCTTCTAAATTTGTGAGAAACAACTGGTGGTGCACTTTGTCATAGGCGATATTGCCAATTCCATTGCCCACCCCACCCGTATTCGGCAATTGGGTTGTAGGTAATGCCCCTACTGTAGCAGAATTAGCTGTAGTTAACAGTATTGACAAGTTGGATAAATTATTAGAACTAGCCATATATACCCCAGCAGCGCCAGCGGGTCCAATATGATCTCCGGCATGAATCGTATACAAGGTATCCATGCGATACACATCAGAAGCACCAAAGAAAACATTTCCTATAGAATCTAAAGCAATTCCAAATATCTGCCCCATGTTCGCCAGTGTCCATGTGGAAGGAGTCTGTACAATGGAAGGGTTGGCTGCTGCCCAATCTACATTTCTCGGAGCATTTCTATTCTGCCGCACATCATATACATTGGCAACGATATTGTTAACATCCGCTGTGTCCGCATAACAAGTTATCACCGCCATTCCCAATTGGATTTGCTGTGCTTTTATTTGATATGGAAGCAGAAATAGAACTAGTAAGATTGGTATCATAAACCTTCCTTTCTCTATTGCAACTTTACAGTGTTTTCTACTCAGCCTATAGGCCGTATAGGCTAGCGTTCTTTTTGAATTAAAAAAAGTAATAAACTGATTCATACTATGTGTATTAATGATAATTTTAGTTCACTATCATGTACTCAAAACACATACCAAAAAAAGTTAAATTATCGTCTATTACCATGTAATAAGTAGATTAAACACAGAGAATTATCATCATTAACTAATGTATATCAACAACAAACACATACTAATAATTTTTAATGTAAATTATTATAAAATTAAATAAATAAATAAATTATTCAAAACCTTTATACGTATATTTCATAAGCTCCCATTTCACTTTACAAAAGACAACAATAACTAAAAAGTAATATTTACAAAGTTGCATATACTTATGTTAATCCTATCGATGGGAATGAAATACACTGTGAAACAGACTTAAACCTAAGGGATCGAATCACTACTAAAACAGAAAATTGAAGGGAAATGGATACTTGTCAGGACGAGTAAGAATGATTAGCTTACAGGTAGTGCAATAATGAATAGGAAGCGTATTACAAATCGACATTTCTGATGGAGGCACAAGGAACACCAATTTTAGTTTTCTGTAACTTCAGTGTTAACTACAAAATTGTATGGTGCAAAAAATCTATGAATAAACGTATCGATTGATGCTGGTATTCATGTTTTAAAATAAAAAAACTGTTCCTCCCCATTCAATATTTAATTCATTTATCTCAAGGGTATTTTTATTCCCTTAAAGATTCAATAATTCTCCTACAGCCCTATTCTTACAGGAAGTCTTCTAACACATTATTCAGTCCATAAGTATTACAAAATTAGAATGGCCATAAAAATTGGTTTGAAGAATAAAATTGAGGTATTGAAGTATCTATGTTTTAGATAGAATAAATGTTTTCATCAATTCAAGTCCCATTTCATACGATTCATTGTTATTTATTACAATATCAGCGGACTCTCTAAAACGACCGATGTACTTGTCAAACGAAGGGTTTACATGATGAACATATCTATACAACACGTCTTCAAGGGGATAATTACGTTCTATTCTATCCCGTTTAACTCTTCTTACCACTTTATGAACAGGATGTGCATGAATAAAAACTTTCATATCCAGCAAATCGGTGTCCTCCAAGAAATATAATGAGAAAAGCCCTTCTACAATGATAACCGGTGCCGGATGGATATGTATTGTTTTTCCCTTCTTATCCCGATTATTGAATGTATATTCTGTAATGTCAAATGCCTCCCCTTTTGACAAGCGACTTAAATCAAGTATAAACTTATCAGAATCAAAGGACTCTGGCAGGTCAAAATTAGATATCCCTTGGGGGTCTTTCTTTTGCTGACTCAAGGGTCTATAATAATCATCCAAGGAGACGACACATAATTTTTGGGAAGAGACCAAGGCTTTCAAGTCTCGTATAAAGGAGGTCTTGCCTGACCCGGATCCACCTGAAACTCCGATGATAAAAGGACGGGATGGTTTTGTCATGCTGTAGTTTAGCGATTAATTGATGGCACAAATATAAAAAGATAATTATTGGGATGGAGAAATCAAAAAGTTAATATCTTTGCACTCCAATTTACCATTGGAAATTGAAATAGTAAATGGGTAATTAGCTCAGTTGGTTTAGAGCGCTGCCTTGACAGGGCAGAGGTCACAGGTTCGAATCCTGTATTACCCACTTTTTCGGGATGTAGCTCAGTCCGGTAGAGTACTCGTCTGGGGGGCGAGTGGTCGCAAGTTCAAATCTTGTCATCCCGACTTTTTCTTTTTTTCGGGATGTAGCGCAGCCCGGTAGCGCGCTTCGTTCGGGACGAAGAGGTCGCAAGTTCAAATCTTGTCATCCCGACCTATTTTTAAGTCACTTCCGAAAGGAAATATACATAGGGTCCCGCAATTCATTCTCTCATAATAATGACTGTTTTACCATTTATCAAACTAGAAAGAAAGTGGCTAACTTTGATAGTAATTTCCCTATTCCCTTCAACCTTCAATTTTGTCAGATGTTTTATTAAATTGCAGCAACCATTTGTCCCATTACTACGTATGGGTTAGGTCATAGATTAATGATTACTTAATATCCTTTTACATGATAAAAAAATACGGGCATTCTATTTATATAGGCACCTTGGTTTTAATAGAATTATTGGTATTTATTTGGCTCGTTCGACGAGGGGCGCATTATTATGGCCTTCCGTTTGAAGAACGACCTTTTAACGAGGCACACCAACAGCTAAAACCCAGTGGGATACTCGGACATGGATTTGGCATTGTAGGGACATTAATGATGATTATCGGGGTGTTCGGGTATATGGCGAGAAAACGATTTAAATCCTGGTACCGTCTTGGCAGATTAAAATATTGGCTGGAGTTTCATATTTTTCTTTGCACTTTAGGCCCAATGTTGGTATTATTTCACACGGCCTTCAAATTTGGAGGAATCGTCTCCATTAGTTTCTGGAGTATGGCTGCGGTAGTATTAAGTGGAGTATTTGGCCGTTATGTTTACACTAGAATTCCACATACACCGGAAGGAAAGGCTTTGAGTTTAGAAGAAATTCAAAGTAAAATAACTACCCTACGTAAAGCTATCTCAGAGCAATTCAACCTCAGTCAAGAACAACTAGTCTTAATTTTCAAAACTTTGGACAATTCAAAAAGGGAAAAACGCGCATTGAAGCAAGTACGTCAAATTGTCGGACATGATGTGGATATGAACCAACAGCAATCTCTCTTGAAATATATTAGTGAAGAAATAGGGTTAAAGAGCCGTACCAAGAACCTCAATAAAATGAAAAAGCTATTTGAATACTGGCATGTCATCCACTTACCCTTTGCACTCATTATGTTAATTATCATGCTTATTCACGTCGGGGCCACATTAGCTTTTGGGTACCGTTGGATACTCTGACCTACTGCGATTATGGAAGTATACATAGAAGAAATTATCATTTACGGATTGGTCGGAGTGCTTTGCCTGGCTCTTATATTATGGTATCTTAAAAAACTTAAAAAGAGAGATGTTGTCGTAGAAGCCAAAATTAACAAAGCCAAAGAAGAGGGTATTCACGAACCCATTTCTCTGTATCCACTGATAAATTATGATCTTTGTATCGGGAGTGGGGCCTGTGTAACCGCTTGTCCTGAAAAAGACATATTAGGACTGGCCAACGGCAGAGCAAAACTTGTCAATGCTTCGGAATGTATCGGACATGGTGCTTGTTTTCACGCATGCCCGGTAGAGGCCATAAGTCTGGTTTTTGGCACAGAGAAAAGAGGGGTAGATCTCCCGCATATCAATCAAAATTACGAAACCAATGTCCATGGGATTTTTATTGCCGGAGAGCTAGGGGGCATGGGGTTGATTAGAAATTGTGTGGAACAGGGCATGATGGCTGTGGATGAAATATTTAAAACCGGTATACCATCTGATCATGGTATGGAGTATGATCTTCTCATTATCGGAGCGGGCCCGGCTGGGGTATCCGCTTCCCTTACAGCTAAAAAGCATGGAATTAATTTCTTGACCGTTGACCAGGATACCCTTGGAGGTTCTATCAACTCCTTTCCAAGAGCAAAAGTAGTTATGACCCAACCCATGGACTTACCATTGTATGGTAAAGTCAAACTCTTCGAAACATCTAAAGACGAGCTTTTACACATATGGGAAGAAGCCCTCTCTAAAAATGGTATTTCGATTCAAGAGAAATTCAAAGTAGAAAAAATTAATCGTTTGGAAAGGGGGTTTGAAGTAATATCCAACTCAGGCCAAACGGTCACTACTCGTATCGTCCTTTTGACAATAGGGCGAAGGGGGACACCACGAAAATTAGGGGCAAAGGGGGAAGCCAACTCTCAAAAGGTATTTTATAGACTTCTTGAACCAGAGCTCATAAAACAAAAAAATATCTTAGTAGTGGGGGCTGGAGATTCAGCCTTGGAATCTGCAATGATGCTTATGGACCAAAATACGGTCTACCACTCCTATCGTGGAGATCAATTTAAGCGAGCCAAACCTAAGAATAAATCCAAAATGACCGCTGCTATAGCGTCAGGAAAAATCAACATGTTATGGAATACCAATGTAACTGAGATTTTAGAAGACAAAGTCGTATTAGTAAATAATTTGACACAAGAGAGAATAGAATTACCCAATGATTTCGTTTATGTATTTATAGGGGGGGAACTACCCAATAAATTCTTGCAGAATATAGGGGTAGAAGTTCAAAAAAGATTCAAATATACGGTAAAGTCTCACAAGTAATAAACTGTTCATACGTAGACATATGATTATCAAAAAGAATATATTTATCCTTTCTACTAATATACATGATACGACTGTATTTTGCCTGTTTCTAGTTTTTTTACTATTTCATACCCCTCTAAACGCCCAATTATCACCCGGAAAACTTTTCTCCGGCCATGCCCAGTTGGAGGGGTTGTCGAATTGTACCCAATGTCATATCTTAGGTCAAAAAGTATCCAATGAAAAATGCCTGGATTGTCACAAAGAAATCCAATCATTAATCAACGCCAATCGCGGATACCATGTCTCCCGAGAAGTGAAGAAAAAAGACTGTGCCGCCTGTCACAGTGAACACCACGGGCGAAAGTTTCGTATCATTCATTTTGATAAGGATAGGTTTGACCACGATCTGGCCGGTTACACCTTGAAGGGTGCTCATAAAAAAATAGATGATTGTAAAAAATGCCACCAGCCTAAATTTATCCGCGATCGAGAGCTAAAGAAAGACCCGGACACCTATTTAGGCCTGGGGACCCAATGTCTGCTTTGCCATGAAGATTACCATAAAAATACGCTTTCTGACAAATGCTTGGACTGCCACAATATGGAGAACTTCAAAATTAAAGATTTCAATCACGACAAGACCGACTATCCCCTTGTCGGTCTACATCAAAAAGTGGATTGTAAAAAGTGTCATGAGATAACTCAAACTGCAGAGAAAAAGTTTCAGAAATTTAAAGATGTCGCCTACAAACAATGTACGGATTGTCATAAGGACCCTCATGACCGGAAGTTGGGTAAAAGCTGCAACGCCTGCCATAACGTCTATGGGTTTAAATGGAAAATCGTTCGTAAAAAGTATAACCACAACCGCACGAAGTACCCATTAAAGGGCAAACACCGGAGATTATCTTGTACCCAATGCCACAAGCCGGATATCGGAATCAAACGACTCTTTTCTGACTACAAACAAGCCCCTGATTATGACTGTGACTTATGCCATGAAGACAAGCATGAAGGACGCTTTGGAGACCGTTGTTCTAAGTGTCACACGGAAACTTCATTTGCAAAAATTGAAGGGCTATCCGGATTCGATCATAATGTTACTTCTTTCCCGCTTATCGGCCAACACATGCAAGTGGATTGCAAAAAATGTCATACCTCGGATAAGATGACGGACCCTTTAGAGCATAATGCGTGCACTGACTGCCATAAAGATGAACACAATGGGGAATTGGTCAACCTTACTACTCAGAAAATCATAGATTGTAAATCCTGTCATACAGAGTCAGGTTTTACACCATCCACCTATACTATTGAACAGCATAACCAGACAAAATTCAAACTTGAAGGGGGACATTTGGCTACACCCTGCTTTATGTGTCATGTCAAAAAGGGCGAAACTTGGCATTTTAAGGATATTGGGTCTGCTTGCATTGACTGTCATGACAATATACATCGAGGAGCTTTAGATGATAAATTTCTAGCCTCACAATCCTGTGAGAATTGCCATAGTATCTCCAGCTGGTATGAAATGGTCGCATTCAATCATCAAAATACAGATTATCCACTCATAGGGAAGCATCAAAGCGTACAATGTGCTCAATGCCACAAACCCTCCAAAGACAAAAAAGTAATGGTGGTATTTAAAGGTCTGGAAAAAGCATGTAAAGCATGCCATGATGATCATCATCGCGGACAATTCGATGCATTCAACCAAAGTGAATGTACGGATTGCCATACTCCGGACAGTTGGGAAAAAAGTATATTTAATCATGATCTCGCTCGGTTTAAACTGGATGGACAGCACAAGAATGTCACTTGCGACAAATGCCATTTTCCCAGTTCGAATGGAGATAAAGCATCTATCATTTATCGAAATAATAAACTAAAATGTATAGACTGCCATTTGTAATCGGTTTTTTCTATTTATTCATTCTATTGGGATGCTCAATAAGGGGATTCGCACAATCCCCTCATGGGACATCTTTCGAATTGGACTGTGCACTCTGTCATACCGATAAAGGGTGGAAAATCCAACTCAAAGATATCGCATTTGACCATAATAAGACCCGGTTCAAGTTAGATGGGGTACACGTTTCACAGAACTGTATCACCTGTCACCCTACCCTCGTTTTTAAAGCCGCAGAAACAGCTTGCAATAGTTGTCATGAAGATGTACATGATGGCACCGTGGGCTTTTCTTGTGAGCATTGCCATGACAGTAGGAGTTGGTTAATGGACAACGCCATAGAAAAACATGAGGAATGGGGTTTCACCCTTCAAGGAAAACACAGTCAAGCCTCTTGCGACCAATGTCACAAGCAAGAACCCGAATTGAGGTTTCCTCCGCTCGGACAAGAATGTGTATCCTGCCATAGCCTAGATTATCAAATGACCTCACAACCCAATCATTCGGCAGCCGGATTTCCAATGGATTGTCAACGTTGTCATTTGGACAATTCGGAACAATGGAATCCTCTGGATCACAGCTTCTTCCCTCTAACCGGAGTTCATGACCTTCAGGAATGCCAACGCTGCCATGATGGGTTAAATTACTCCAGTGCCAACTCTGCCTGCAGTTCATGTCATCTCGAAAACTTCAATCAGACCTCCAATCCCGACCATGTCAAATCCGGCTTCTCCACTCGATGCGAAGATTGTCATGACCTTTCTCCCGGATGGAAAGTACAACGCTTCGAACAGCATGATGATAATTGGTTCCCCATCTATTCAGGCAAACATGAAGGAGAATGGAATGCTTGTGTTGATTGTCATAAAGACCCTAGTGATCTCACTTCATTTACTTGCCTAGATTGTCATGAGCATCGTCAATCCAAGATGGATGATGAGCATGATGAGGTAAGTGGTTATGTGTATGAAAGCTCGGCTTGCCTCAATTGTCATCCTAAAGGGAGAAAGTAAAATACCTTTTATTTGATACCTTAATTTTTATGCATTCCTCATATTGATACGGCCTTTCTTCTTATACACCCGATTCATACAGTAGAAACTGAAACAAAGTACATCAAGCCCATCCTATTTAGTTTTTGGAAAGTATTTATATGCTCTTGTTTATCAATTTTATAAAAAAACAGGCCTATCGGCAACCATTTCATACCTTTAAACGTATAGAGTATATAGAATATAGCATTTTTATTCCCATTTTAATTTCAATGCATAAATTGCTCGTATTAGCATTGTCGCTGTAACTAAATCAATATTAGTAGAATCCACTCCAAATACTAAGAGGGATTAATACGCTAATAGCTCTTGCTTATATTCTAATAAATTGTAAAAAATGAGATTCGGTTAACCGGCGCCTTTGCCTAATTATAGATCCATGTGATAACGATCTATCGAAGGCCAATGGTTAATTCATGGGGATTGTTCTTGTATTATTTCTGGAAACTTGTGGGTTCTAATAGGCTCTCAAGTCGGAGTTACCGGAAACATGTTTAAGGTCGTCCGACCTTAGCATGTTTCTCCGTTTTTAACTGCACATAACTCCATTTTCTCTTGATTTTTATAATCTTCGTTAATAGTATATTTATTCATGCACGTACCCATTCATATAAATTTCTTTCAAGAAGCATCCATTTTTGTATATTTGTCGTCTAAGTAATAATAAGCGCTTTTTAATTTTCAAATGTTCTAACAAAATGACAGAAACCCCAAGTATTGGAAAATATAGTCTCCTTTTTTCTTTTTGGAGTTTTTGTGTCCTTTTTGCAGGTATTGCATCAGGGCAAGGAGATCTTTCCATGCCTCATGGCGACACCTTCAAAATGGATTGTGCCAAGTGCCATACAGCCGCCGGTTGGGGGGTGGACTTTAAGCGTATTTCATTTGATCACGACAGCACTAATTTCGCGTTGAAAGGCCAACATGCAGCGATCGGAGATTGTAAAGCTTGTCATCAATCCCTCGTCTTTCGAGATGCCGATCCCGCTTGTGCCTCTTGCCATACCGACATGCATCAAGGCTCCGTCGGATTTGACTGTGCCCGTTGTCATAACGCCAGCAGTTGGGCCTTGGATGAGGTAGAGGTTTTGCATGAAATGGCCGGTTTTCCACGTACCGGAAAACACCTCCAAGCTGCCTGTACACAGTGTCATCAAAGTGCTTCCCAACTCCGTTTCGACACTCGGGGCATCCAATGCCTAGACTGCCATGCCAACGATTTCATACAAGCTAAAGAACCCGATCATATCAAAAATAACTTTGGCGACGATTGCATCTCTTGTCACACCCTCGATTTTAATAATTGGAGAGACCTGAAGCTTCCACTTGCCATCCAGCATGATTTTTTTCCTTTAACTCAGGGGCATAACATCCAGGATTGCGCCACCTGTCACTCTAACTCTTCCTATGCTTCTACCTCGCCCGATTGCCAGAATTGCCATCTAAAAGACTATCAAGCCACTAAAAAAATAGAACACGTAAGGCTCGGGCTCCCTATGGACTGCAAACAGTGTCACACCACTGCTCCGGGATGGTCGCCTGCCAAACTTCCCACACACGATCAGTTTTACCCCCTCACCGGAGGGCATGCGGCTATCGCCGATGATTGTAAGCTTTGTCACCTCTCTTCCGATTATGCTAAGGTTGAAAAAGAATGCCAAGGCTGTCATACTGCCAACTTCAACAATACACAAAACCCCAACCACTCCGCACTAGGCGTGCCCATGGATTGTGCCATGTGCCACACCACTGCGCCCGGATGGAAACCCGCGCTCTTCCCTATTCACGATCAGTTTTATCCCCTCACCGGAGGACATGAAAACGTCCAAGGGCAATGCCAGAAATGTCATGACATTAATAATTATTCTAATATATCTTCTGAGTGTCAAGATTGCCACCAAAAACACTACGCTCAAAGTAAAAATCCC
>JALSTN010000168.1 GCA_026983735.1 Saprospiraceae bacterium
CAAGCCGGGATCTTAAGTTGTGGGGCTGCACCCAATCGCGCCGTAGACATTGATCAAGTCGGAGACCTTCCCTCTAACTGTACTAGTGATTATTTTATCGGAGTTACCAATGTCACTCCTAAAGATGAATGGTATGACAAAGCCGGGTTTGGCCTCAAGTCTGTGGATCTCGGCTCATTTGGGCAAAAGACCTTCACGACGAATATCAATAACGGATATAGGGAATTTGGCGGAACCTCTGCAGCAACCCCAATTGTCACCGGTGCCATCGCTTTGTTGTACGCCCGATCGGACTGCAACAATTTATCCACCCTTTCCAAACGCGCTCCGGATCTCGCTGCTCTCACCGCTCGGCATTTGATTCTAGACAATGTCAAACCTTTATCTACCTTGGAGAGAAAATGTACGAGCGGCGGACGACTAGACATTCTAAATGCCTTACAGCAGACCCATCCGTTTTACCTATTGGCAGCTTCAGATACTTCCGTAGTAATAGATTGGGAAGGGGCTATGGACAGTGTCAGAAATCTAGAATGGCGTAAAAAAGGAGATGCTGTATGGATTTCTCTTGGAGCTGTTCGCCATCCGTTTTGGATAGATGAGTTAGAGGGATGTACTCAATATGAAATAAGGGGATTAGGTCTGTGCAGCGATGACACAACAGGAGTTTTTACTTTTCAAACCTTAGGGTGTTGCCTAGCCCCGGAGCCGCTTAAAATCTTGAACATCGACACGACATTCATCCGACTGGGTTGGCCGGATATATACGCTGCAAAGACTTATCAAATTCACCTGAGCACCCTACTTCCCGACGACACAATCCGACAAGTCCTCTCAAGGGTTCCGTCAGATACCAGTTCAACTTATGTGTTGGATAATTTGCTTCCATGCACCATGTATATGTTATCCATACAGACAGATTGTGAAGAGGATCTAAGCTCTTTTTCAGATACGATTTTCTTTCGAACGAAAGGATGCGGTGCCTGTCTCGATCTCGATTACTGTACCCCTGCTGTATTACCGGATGCCTCAGACGATGGAATATCACAAATATCAATAAACAATGTCAATCTAATTTCTTCGGGTCAACTGACCAAGGGCTATGAAATGGTCGGAGAAAGTAGTCTTATACTACCCTATTGCTTGACAAAGCAAATGGTAATAACAGGAACTTCAGCTTCCGGAGAATTAATCACAGTTTGGGTAGATTTTAATAAAAATGGACGATTCGACTCTTCAGAGGTCGTGTACAATACAACACTCCCAGCTCAAAGTCCTTACTCAGCTCCATTGCACATTCCCAAATGGGCCATTCCGGGGAGTACACGCATGCGTATTGCGATGAAATGGCCGGGTTTTGACAATACTCCTCCAAGCTCTTGTGGGGATAATATCGAGTTTGGCCAAGTAATTGACATCTGTGTCACTATAGAGGACAATTGTATAATTTCTCCTGATACTCCTAGAGTAGATACCCCGACCATTGAGTCTGCCATCATCACATGGAAAGCCTGTGCACCACATCGTGAATATCAATTGGGTTATGTTCTCCCTGATAGCTCCATGCATATCATAACCACCCAAGACACCTTTGTCCTTCTTCAGTCCTTACCAAAATGCTTAGACATCCCCGCACTGCTTTACCAAAGATGCAAAGATTCCAACGATCAGACTTGGTCCTCGCCTACTCCTTTTAGACTCCGCACAAAATGTAGTACATCAACCACTCCTTCACCGATATTAAAGCATTGGTCGCTTGCTCCTAATCCCTCCAAGAATATCCTCTATGTAAGCTATCCCTATGATGTCAAAAGTATACGAGCTGAAATTATTAACCTAAGCGGTCAAATACTAAAGCGAAGGTCTCTTGTCCCGACCGGCACTCCCTTAGCCCTTGACATAAGCCACTTAAAGAGCGGAGTGTATTGGGTGAAAATAGAAACAGGAATAGATACACAGCTTTTAAAATTTACAGTATTGCATTAAACACTAATGACTTCATTAAAATACCATGTATTTTCTCCTCTTGTTATGAAAAAAAAGTATCTTTAATCTCAATTATAGATTATCCGATATACACATCATAGAAAACTATTGTCTCTACGTATACAATTTAATCAAACTATGTTAATGCAAATGAGATTACTGGGTTTGTTCTCATCAGGGATTTACTGCTATCTGATGTGCTTGAGCGCACCTCATCTTCTCCCTACCCGCAGGAGACGAGTCTTATGTAAAATATGTTCGAAAAAGTCACATTGGCCCTTATTTAAAGATTGCCTTTGACTATTATTTCATCAAAAAAGATAAACGTGAAAAGCCTATTTATCCTTACTGTTCTCTTAGAAATAGCCTTTACACCTCTTGTACAGGCGCAAAAACAACTTGACATTTACAGTGATGCCGAAAAGTTGGCGACGGGAACCTGGGCAGGAGAAGGAATACTCATCGAACATGACAATGGGACTGGGCCAGACGGCAAATGGGTTTACCAATTTGATTACTCCTTTACAAATTGGTGGGCAGGATTCGGGTTAAATCTAAATAACTGGGGACAAAGTCCGGCATTGGATTTCTCGTCCTATGACAGCTTGCATATAGGCTTTTGGATTACATCTATTAACAGTAGTATATCCTTAGCCTTTCAAGACCGTATTTTCTACCGGGATAACGATCCCAACCACAGAGGCAAAACAGTCGATATTCCCGTGT
>JALSTN010000169.1 GCA_026983735.1 Saprospiraceae bacterium
CCCTTTTCAACGTTTAAGATGAAATACAATTCTAACAATTATGGCAGATCAGGCATTGACCCTTAGAGGAGAAGAGCAAAACAAACGAAAGGGAATGACCATTTCCATTATCCTTCATACTTTACTGTTGTTATTGGCTTTGTGGCCTTTGCTCAAAACAGATTTGGATCGGGACAAAAATTTTGCAGTTATCATTGAGTTCGAAAAGCCACGTGTAGTGCCTCCCCCCAAAAGCACGGGCGGCGGAAAGGCCTCCGCTAAATCCAGCGCGGGCTCCCCTAATAAATCCAATCCAGAGCCTGCACCAAAAAACCAAAAGGCAGAAGCTCAAAAAAGAAAGGTAACTCCGGTATCTGACATTCAAAAACCAAAACCCAGACCGACGACTAAACCCATTGAACGGGTCATCACTACACCTGACATAGAAAAACCCAGTTATCCTGACCCCATAGAAACCCCCGATAGAATCGAAACCCAATCTACAACATCTATACCTACAACCCAACCACAAAGCCCTTCCATTGAAGATATGCTTCCCGATCTCGATAAAATCATGGAAGAAGAAAAATCCGCCAAAAATGGACAGGGAACAGGTAAAGACTTGGGAGATGACTCTAACCCTGAAAGAGGGGAAGGGCATGGTGGTAAAGCCGATGGCTCCGGCAAAGGAGATGCAGACCATGGAGGAAAAGCGGCCGGCTCCGGTACGGCAGATAGTGACCTTCCTCCGGGGGACCCCGGAGATGGATTTACCGACGGCGAAGAAGAGACCGAAGGACCCCTGCGAAGAAGACTCAAGCAAAGAGCCTCCATCAAGGACTTACAATTGCGCAAAGGGACCATCGTCTTATATCTCTGCATCAATCGCCAAGGACAGATCATTTATGCTAGAGGAAGCCTTCGTAAATCTAAAATAAAAAGTCGAAGCCTCATTCGAAAATTTACTAAACGATTTAAAGATCAATCTATTTTTTACCCTGATCAAAGTGCTCCGACCAAAGAATGTGGTTTTTATACTTATAGAATTGAAGGAACGGAATATCGCTAAATCCTCCTCGTTTGCCTACAAGTTGTCTTTGGATTTAATCTGTTTGATCTAAGTTTTATTCAGACACTTCGTCCTTGAGACTAACCATCAAAGTGCACGACACGACACATCCATAGTATTTATCTTGTTTATCTTGTCCTTATCCTTAGGAACTATCAATAATTTAACCTATTGTAAAAAGTTCATTGGGTTACGAATAATATGGCAAAGAGAGAGTAACTCGGTTAGCCATCCACAGAAATTATTGCAATGCATTTACTTTCAAGTCTATATTGGAATTTTAGCTTTGTGAAGGCAGTAAAAAAACAGAGCCGGAGGTAACTCCGGCCCTGTTACAGGCATTTCAAAACCAAACATTTAAACAATATTGGATTTAAAATCGGTTATTTGTGTAGGATTTGAACTTGCTTACTGTCTAGTAATGTTCCATTCACATCATACAACTGAATCAAATAGATGCCTGTAGGCATTGCCCCCGTATAAACGGTGGCTTCATTGGTTATCGGAGCCATCTTAAGCACCTGCTTCTTATTCATGTCTGTCAAAGTGATAACTGATGGGGTATTTCGCTCAGGTAATACCACCCTCAAATAATCATCAGCGGGAACAGGATATACTTTAATCTTAGTCCCTTCTACCTCAGACTCTGCCAAATTGCGCTGCTCTAATCCGGGCAATTGACCTTGCAGCCCAATACAAGGTGGGAGAGCAACACATGTTTTTATATCACAACACATGTCTGAAAGCCAGTCTATCTTCAAACACAATTTATCACCTAGTACATCTGTTACACAGTGCTTAATGTAAAGCTCCCCACTTGGGCCATAACTCATCGATGGGCCTTCTACTGTAGTGCCATTTACCGTATAATCAAACTTCAAACACTCCTTTGCTTCCTTTACGACAAAGACAAAACAGAAGACTTTCTTTCCATCCACCACATGACAACTCAGTTGATCAAATCCATAGGACTTCTCAATACACGGACAAGGCGGCAATTTCATACAAGCATCAAAATCACAACAAGCCGGATTCTTGTAATCTACCTTAAAACAAAGCTTTAAAGACGGCAATGAAGAGGCTAATACACACCCTTGAACTATGGCATTGCCATTCGCATCATAAGTGATCGTCTGCGGCGTAGCAAGGGTTCCGTCTACCGCAACTTTTACTCCATCACATTCCTTGGCATCGGCGATTTTAATATAGTAACAGTACACTTTCTGCCCATCGATATAATCACACTTAACCTCGCCCTTCCACTTAGGATCTCCGCAACATGGAGGTAGCTTTATACAACCACTAAAATCACAACATAGCGGATCTTTGAAATCAACTTTAAAGCACAACTTGGTCGCTGTAGGCGGTACAGATGAGGCCAATATCCAACCAATGACCGTCGCGTCTCCATTGGTATTGTATATGGTTTGTTGGGTACCCGGTATCGTCGGATAGTTCGTGATAAATTTAAACTTACCACAGGGTTTTACTCCATACAATCTAACCTTGTAATAGTAAGCCCATTGACCATTGTACTTCTTACAATACACTGCGCCTTCCCATTTTACTTTTTCACAACAAGGCAACTTGGTGCATGCTACAAAATCACAACACAATGGATTCGAAAAATCAATCTTAACACAAAGTGGGTTATTGGCCGCCTGGGCCCAAAAACATCCCTTGATAATCAGATTTCCTGCGTTGTCATAAGTCCACCCCACTGAACCGGGGACAAGACTTTGATTAATAGAATACTTGAATTTCTCACATTCCTTGGCTTTGTAAATGATGAGCTTAAAACAATAAGCAGGTTTACCATCAATCGTCGCACAATCAACGCTGAGGTATTCCCACCTGTGATCTATACACTTCAAATCCAAATCTGTGTTTTCGGCTTCAGCTACACCTATAATGCCGGGTAGCATAGGTGTAAGCTTTTCCGTCTTGACAATGGTACTCTTCTCCATGGAACAGTACGTCGTGTTCATTCCGCCTAACCAAGTGGTTATGACGAAGGCTGCGGCTAAAAAAAACAATCTTTTCATAATAAAAATTTTTATAAGTGAACAATATTGGATACGTGTGATGGAAAGTCATTAACCACATCAATGTGATCGTGCATTATAACATCTAAAAATTAACACTGCTATCTTCTTGCAACCGACTAATGCAAGACTTTCAAAATAAGAATCAATTCGGAATACATTACGGGATAATGTCCGACAAATATAATATACAATATCCAATATT
>JALSTN010000170.1 GCA_026983735.1 Saprospiraceae bacterium
ATTTACCCTCAAGAGCATTCGGAAGGGCCGTTCGAGGTCCTGGATGTGCTCAATATACATCGTATGGCGGAGCTCTTTGAGGCATTCAAACCCACACAGGTTTACCATCTTGCCGCTATTCTTTCCGCCAACGGAGAAAGTAACATTAAAAAGACTTGGCACATCAACATGGATGGCTTCTTAAGAGTACTTGAAATAGCTCTAGAAAAAGGAGTTTCAAAGATATTTTTTCCGAGCTCCATAGCTGTCTATGGTCCCACTACTCCAAAGGTGGATACTCCACAGGATTGTCCATTATTGCCCTCTACGGTCTATGGTATTAGCAAGATGACAGGAGAGGTTTGGTCTGATTATATGTTCCAAAGGTATGGGTTAGATATTCGTTCGTTGAGATATCCAGGAGTTATAGGATGGCAATCCATCCCTTCCGGTGGAACGACGGATTACGCGGTTGAGATCTATCATGAAGCCTTCAAAAAAGGGCATTATGAGTGTTTCCTTAAGGAGGACACCATGCTTCCTATGATCTATATGCCCGATGCTATTCGAGCCACTATAGAACTCATGGACGCTCCTAAGGCGTCCATCGGGCTCCATTATGGTTATAATCTTTCTGGAATGAGCTTTACCCCTAAGCAAATCGCTGACTCTATAAGATATTTTATGCCGGAATTCACCATTTCATACCAGCCCGATTTTAGACAGGAGATCGCAGAGAGCTGGGTTAAAAGCATCGATGATAGCAGGGCTCGGAAGGATTGGGGTTGGAAACCGGCATTTGACCTGCACAAAATGACGATGGATATGCTACTTCATTTACAAAAACAATATGGTAAAGTCGTGATATCTCCGGTTTCCTAAATATCTTTACACTTCATTCTTCACAACTCAACAACTATCCAATGTTTGATCAAATAAGAAACGAAATCCAAAAAGAACTAGAGGAAATTAAATCCTCAGGTCTATACAAAAATGAGCGCATATTAACTTCTCCTCAAAGCTCTGCCATTACAACGACCACAATGCCCGAAGTACTCAACTTCTGCGCCAATAATTACCTGGGACTCTCTAATCATCCTACATTGAAGAAAGCCGCTCAGGATACGATAGAAAAATATGGCTTTGGACTATCTTCCGTTCGCTTCATCTGTGGCACTCAAAACATACATAAGCAGCTCGAGGACAAGATTTCTGAATTCTTAGGAATGGAAGATACCATCCTTTACTCCTCTGCCTTTGATGCCAACGGTGGGCTGTTTGAACCTATCCTCCAAGCTGAAGATGCGATTATCTCCGACCGACTCAATCACGCATCTATCATCGACGGCGTAAGGCTCTGCAAAGCCAAAAGATATGTCTATAAGAATAACGACATGGAAGACCTGGAGCGACAACTCAAAGCTGCAAGAGAAGCTGGAGCAAGACGTATATTGATTGCTTCTGACGGGGTTTTCTCCATGGATGGCATCATCGCCAAGGTAGACCAAATCTGTGATTTGGCTGATCAGTACGAAGCTATGGTTATGATCGATGATAGCCATGCTACCGGTTTTACAGGTAAAACCGGCCGTGGCACACATGAATACAACAATGCTATAGGCCGAGTTGATATTATCACCAGCACATTTGGCAAAGCCTTGGGAGGGGCTTCCGGGGGATTTACTTCTGCACGAAGAGAAATTGTGGATATGCTTCGACAGCGCTCCAGACCATACCTGTTTTCTAATTCTGTAGCGCCTGCCATCGTCGGGGCAACCCTTAAAGCACTGGATATCTTGACCTCGTCTACGGAACTAAGGGACAAACTCGAGCAAAATACCGCTTATTTCCGCAAACATATGGGAGAGGTAGGATTTGACATCGTACCGGGCGTTCACCCCATCGTCCCGATCATGCTCTATGATGCCAAATTGGCACAGACTTTCTCCGAAAAACTACTTGCTGAAGGGATTTATGTCATTGGATTCTTCTACCCTGTCGTCCCAAAGGGACAAGCGCGTATTCGTGTCCAGATATCAGCGTCCCATACCAAAGAGCATTTAAATAGGGCCATTACAGCCTTTATTAAAGTAGGCCAGCAACTGGGCATCATCAATTAATAATAAGCGGGGAAAGATATGAAACGAACATGAATTTTATTAAACATAAATTTCACACAGAAGTATGTTTAAAAAAATTCATGTGAGAGCGAAGCGGTTACATAGCTGCAGAAAATTTATAATACATTTATTTCCAATTTATTAGGAATTTTTAAAGATATGAAATGGTTGGCTTCCTATATCTGTATTTACTCTTTGCTCCTCATTATAATGATAGGATGTAAAGGGCGTCACCCTTTTCCTGACACTCCGGTGTTAACCTTTAGTGGTCTTTCTAAAGACTCTCTCATTCAAGGTTTTTTAAATACAGATTCTATTATCGTATTCTTTCATTTTACCGATGGAGATGGAGATATAGGGGATTTGCCGGGGGATACCTTACTAGATCTCATTGTAAAAGACACAAGAATGCAAACGGAAGAATACTTTAAATTGCCGGTAGTTGAAAGTACTACTTCCGGGCCCATATCAGTAGATGGTTCGGTACGCATTTACAATACTTGCTGCATCTATGAGGATGGGACCCCTCCATGTACTGCCCGGCCCGACATAGAAGAACAGAGTTTACAATATGAAATCAGAATACGGGATCAAGCCGGCCATGTATCTAACGCCATACTCACCCCTAAGATACACCTTCAATGCAAATAATCGGAATGAACTTAGTGATATCTAGTACAGGAGCCAATTCGTATGACACAGAAGGACGTATGGAGTCCCCGTTGATTATTAACTTAACTATAAAACAAACAAGATCCAATGACAAATGAAATCTTAGATTCAGAGCTCGTACTTAATCCCGACGGAAGTATTTACCATCTCGGACTACAACCTGAACAAGTAGCAACAACTATCCTCACAGTGGGAGACCCCGGCAGAGTACCCCTTGTCTCCAAACATTTTGACCGGATAGAACACAAAGTGTCTAAGCGGGAATTTGTTACCCACACAGGTTTCATTGGCAAAAAAAGACTTACCGTCGTCTCCACAGGGATTGGCCCTGACAATATAGATATCGTTGTGAATGAAATGGATGCCCTACACAATATTAATCTCAAATCAAGACGTATAAAGACGCACCCTGTACAACTCAACTTTATTCGGATAGGCACTTCCGGTGGTATGCAGCCGGATATAGAACCCGGACAAATAGTAGCATCCAGGTTTGCGATCGGAATGGACAACTTACTCTATTATTACAATCGAAAAATATCAGACAAAGAGCTCGAATTGGAAGAGGCTTTCTATGATTTTTGTGAAGACATCCATCTTCCGGTTAAAACATACTTCGCTATTCCCCAATGGCCGAATATAAACATTCCACCTGAAGTAAAACAAGGCATTACTTTAACTTGCCCCGGATTCTACGGCCCACAATCTCGCTCCCTACGCGCCTCGGCTAAAAGCCCACATTTATTGGACTTTTTAGTCAACTTTAAGCATGATAGTCTTGCGATTACCAATCTGGAAATGGAATCTGCAGCTATCTTTGGCCTGGCTAACCTCTTGGGACATCGCGCATTGGCGCTTAATACTATCTTGGCCAATAGAATTAAAGGTACTTTCCTAAGTGATTACCAATCTGCCGTAGAAAATCTTATCCGTCAAACATTGGATTGGATTGACGCGTCCTAAGGTTCGAATACGATACTCCCCTCCTCCCTTTAATCCCTGTACTTAGGGACGATATTCTCGAAAATTTACCTTGTCGTATAGGACTGGAGAATGCAGTATTTTCAATTTATTGCAAGGCTCCTGAGAAGAAGGACTACTCTTACGCCTTAGATTCTGCTTTTTGGTGGTCTGATAAAAATTTGGCTAACCCGATATCCGTCAACGGATGATTCAACAATCCTAATATAGAGGGCAATGGACATGTGACTACGTCCGCTCCTGCCTTGGCTGACTCGACGATGTGCCGGGCATTTCTAATAGACGCCGCGAGGATTAATGTGTCAAATCCCTGAATGGCATAGACCTCGGCGATTTCTCTGATTAAGGCGATTCCATCCCAGTTAGTGTCATCAATTCGGCCAATGAATGGACTGAGAAATGTCGCCCCTGCCTTCGCCGCCAGAATCGCTTGTCCCGCGGAAAAGACGAGCGTACAATTCGTAGGAATCCCCTCTTGAGATAAGCTATGAATCGCCTTGATCCCCTCTTTAATCATCGGAATCTTGATCACAATATTTGGCGCTATGTCGACGAGCTGGTGCGCCTCACGTAGCATCCCTTCATAATCTGTAGAAATAACTTCTGCACTAACCGGACCATCTACGAGGTCACAAATAGCTTTGTAATGGCCATAAATTCGATCTTGACCGGTAATCCCTTCCTTAGCCATCAAACTTGGATTGGTCGTAACTCCATCCAATATTCCCAAATCCTTGGCCTCTTCGATTTGCTTGAGATTGGCCGTATCTATAAAGAACTGCATACTTTTGGTTTTATTGAAGCACAAAGGTACAGATTAATCACCAAGATGTGTAGGTATGAAATGAGATTCCCTTCCCTTCTTTCTTTACGCTTAGGATAAAAGGACAGACAGCGTTCTGCATTTCTCCCTTCAACACTCTCTCCTATTTATATGCCGCTCGATGAAAAAAAACTTGGACAACAAATAAATTATATCTTCTAAACTGCTAATTAACCTGGGCGTCGACAATACAAAATGTAATACCTGGGATAGATAAAACGCAATAGCGGCCGGATGCCCAGGTGTTTAAAATTACTGGATCGCCATTTTTCCGAATCTACAATCTCCCATCCTGTCCGTCTGAGCAAATGTTCGATTTGTATCGGTTCAAATTCGTGATAGTGCGTATCCCAATGATCCTCTTTATTCCAATACGCCTTGGCAAACCACAACTTCAAAGGAACCGAAACAATCAAATGCTTCGTCTTGAGATCCTTCAAAATATTATAGGGGGCGAGCATGTGTTCAAAAATCTCAAATGAGGTTACCAAATCTACTCCCGTATCTAAATACCCCTCATAATCACAATCCAAATCCTCTCCCTGTGTATTTCTAACTTCAAATCCATTTGCTCTCATAACCCGGGCCATGTCACTCTCGACACCTAAATCCAAAATCTTTGTACCTTCACTAAAATGCCGTTTTATAAAGGCAATGGTACGGTCATATCGCTGCTCATGCGACCAAACCAATTTATTCATATCCTTAACTTTTTCTTTTATCCGTCGAGTTAAATCATTCAAAACAAACACACAAAATCAATTACAATGGCACGCTCGACTATCAAGGCCAAAGATAGGGCTTTTTATTTAGGTCGCCCCCCCTTCTACTCACCTACTTGCAACCACAGCCTCCCTTAAGGCATTTACTCCCTTTAAACTCAACCGTATCTCTAAAATAAAAACAATTCTCCTTAAAACCTTCCACCCAATACTTTCCGGGTTTGGTCACTATCAATGTTGGTGTCGTGTCTCCGGTGCTCCATGTTATCCTATCGTAGATAGGTTGAACAGAGATGGGATATTCCCTCCCCTCACACAATATCTTGTCTCCACCCAACTCAATATCATAGTTCATATTACCCAAATACAATAATGCCACTTCCTCTGCAGTCAAAGCCCGATCCCACATGTAGAATTCGTCAATACTTCCGTTTAAATAATAAATCGGACCTGGTGTGTTTTCAGAATCCACACGTCCAATTGTTCCATGGTTACCGGCATATTTAATCTTTTTATCACCCGTACCCGAATAACGTCCTGGTGATGGGCAACCATTAATATAGATATCCATATCTAATGCTCCTTTAACAATAAAGACAACATGATACCACCTTCTAGCCTCAAAAATTTCATCAGAACCTTTACTTCTCCTTGATCCAGGCGAAATACTACCACCATCACCATAACCAACTCCAATTTTCTTAGAAGAACTTAGCATAGTACTAAAAATCCCATAATAGACATCCATACTAAAATCAGTATCGAAGAAAGGTATTAGCACTTGATTGAAATCATCAATATATAGCCAAAATGCGATGGTAACCGGTAAATCCGGATGCAATTCAGGCACATTTGGCATATCCACGTATGCAGTTCCATCAAAATGATAAGCACGATTTGGAATACCATTATGATCCATTACGGGTGTGACATTAACAGCTGTACCGTGATAATTATTCCCTGAATCATCTTTAGCATTCCCATCAAATGAATAATGAAGGAGCAAGCCTTTATTGAGATCTTGGCTGTGAGTAAGAGAAACGAATAAGAAGGAGACCAAAATCGATACAAAATATCTCATATCAATGCAAATTTAACATGTCTACAAATAAAAATAAAGAAATATATCGATTATTGGTATCGCAAATATACTTATATTATCCAATCTTACAAATAACAATTCATTATTAAATACATTTTAACCAAATAAAATATAACTCTAGTAATTAATTAAAATATTTCATAATATATACTCAACAAATTACCAACGCGATTATAAATCACAATTTATTAACTAAAGAATTTTCAATTAAGCTAACAAACTAATCTTTACTTTTACTAAAAAACATATTGATTACTTTTGTGCAACTTTCTGTTGTACATCAAGAATTAATATTTTTAATATGAAACGGTCATGAATTTAATTAATCATGAATTCACACACAAAGATGATTGAAATAATTCATGTGAGAGGGAAGCGGTTCCATATGCGCAGAAAATTTGTAATACATTTAATTTCAATTTATTAGAAATCCTTAAACATATGAAAGGTAATCAATCTTATAAACTATTCTCATGAGAAATAACACTAAACTCAAGATCCTAATGCTTCTAGATAATGACTACCCAAAGGATGAAAGAGTTGAAAAAGAAGCAGAAACATTACATAAATTAGGACATGATGTTTATATTCTAGCAACCAATTTTAATGATAGGCAAAAATATGCTAACATTAACGGAGTGAATATCATTAGATTAAACTTATCTAAAACTATTAAGAACAAGCTTCATCCCTTTGCTGCGACTTTACCGTTCTATACATGGTATTGGAAAAGAAAGGTTGTACAATTATTCAATACATATAGCTTTGATGTCATCCATTGTCATGATTTACCTTTATGTTCAGTAGGTTATGAAATCAAAAAACAATTTCCTTCTATAAAATATTTTGCTGATTTGCATGAAAATTTCCCTAATTTAATACAAGGGATGTCCTATATGAAAAATGCTTTTGTAAAACGAGCTGTAAATGTAAAATTATGGTATAACAAAGAACGTAAATGGTTAAAAAATGCAGACGGTATTATTGTAACAGCACCAGGGATGAAGCAAAGGCTTCAATCTGCAGGGATTGTTCAAAATAATTGGGGTATTGTTGAAAATACAATCCGACTTAAAGATTTCAATATAGAGGAAGCAAAACCAGATAAAAACTACATTACTTTATTCTATTCTGGAGGGATAACCATTCACCGAGGGCTTCAAATTGCATTAGAGGGCTACAGTATTGCTAAGGAAAAATATAAGAATTTACGGTTTTGGATTGTTGGCGCAGGAAAATATGAAGGAGAACTTAGAAAAATGATAACCTCTAAAAACATTAAAGACGTAACGTTCTGGGGTTGGAAATCCCAGCCTGACATGTTTCGTATAATGCAAAACTCAGATATCGGGATAATTCCACACCTAAGGTCAGAACATACAAATAATACTTCACCAAATAAAATTTTTCATTACTTCAGAGCCAAAATACCTGTTTTAGTGTCTAATTGTGACTACCTCAAAGAAGTTATTTTAAAATCTCAGGCAGGACTATACTATAATGATCAATCACCAAATGATTTTGCCAACCAACTAATAGAATTAATTCTTTCAAAAGATAAGAAAGGGTTTGGACACAATGGGTATGAAGCTGTGTCACAAAAGTATAACTGGACAATTACTCAAAAAGAGTTAAAGAGTGTTTATAATAAAATTACACTCAAGTAATTCAGGGCCTAATATAAACAAATGGCAATATCATACAAAACACAAATTTCGAAGTAGAACTCATCACATTCCAATAATCCAAATTTAAAAGCAAAAAAATAATCACAAAGTTCTTTAGATTGGCAATTTTTCATTATATTTGCGTTGATAATTATAGTTTAACACTATAGCTAAGCCCCGAGACTACAATATTATGAGGTTAATACTGCTATTTCTGTTTCTCTGCCTTTCCAACTTCTTAATAGGTCAGGATCTTTCCAAAGGGCTTTTACTTCATTACAAGTTTGATGGAGACGCACAAGATTATTCAGGAAACAACTTCCATGGCTCTGCAGTTCGGACAACTCCAACAAAAGATAGAAATGGTATTAATAACATGGCCTTTCATTTCAATGGATCATCTTTTGTAGACATGCCAAATGTACCAGAATTGCACCCTAATTTGCCTATCACTATAGCCTTTTGGATGAATATAGATAATTTTAATCAAAAACTTATTCCTTTATTCATTACAGATTTTAACATGAATGTCTATTATGGCATTTTCAGTTCTCTGCTAAGCTCTTCAAAGAAAATTGGAGTTGGTTATGGTGATGGTGGTAGTATTTTCTCTGGATCAAGAAGGAGTAAAGGATCCTCCGAAGTTATCAAGCCAAAAACTTGGTATCATATCGTATTAGTCCTAAAGGGAGCTCTAGATATGGACATCTATATCAATGGTTGTCCATCACCAGGACATTACTCAGGCAGTGGGAATAGAAGAATTAAATATGCAGGAAATCATGGGACAATCGGTCGATTAGATTCTGATAATGCTCCAGGACCGATTTATTATTTACATGGAAGCATCGACGAATTCTACATGTGGAACCGAGCTTTGACAAGTGCCGAGGTGGCTTCTTTGTATTTTAAGGAAAGTGCCAATCTCCAACCCCTTGGCGATGATATAGAAGTCTGCACCTTTGATTCCAAATTAC
>JALSTN010000171.1 GCA_026983735.1 Saprospiraceae bacterium
TTTGGAACCGGGAAGCCGCATAATACGGTATGGTGGGCGTTTATCGGTGGAGGAGAAACAATCACCCTGAGTTTTAATTTTGATTCTTCGGATTGTAAAAATTACATGGATTCCAATACTTGTGTGGTGGGAATTCAAGCAGGCGTATTAACTGCTTGCGGGGGCGCACCTGTAGCATGTAATGCGAGTTGTTGTATCGAGGTGTTTCAGCTCACCTTTTATGCAGAAGCTTGTCAGGTCTATTATGTTTGGGTGGATGGGTGCAATCACGATGTTTGTAATTATACGATGGGGGTCTCACCTAAAGGGAAAGGAGCGCAATTACCAGATCCATTGCCTGAATTTTATATCGAGGGGAAGCCTTGCAAATGCAATACGATAGACGTATGTGTTGAGCCCCTGGCCAATAATTGCGATGCGCATATTAATTGGACAATAGATGGGGTCCCCGATCCAACTTGGGATGACGAGTTGTGTATTACAGGATTCGATGTGCCCTTAAATCCAGTAGAATTTTGTGTCACTTGGACAATTGGAAACCCGGCCAATCCGGATGGCATTTGCGATGAAAAGACGAAGTGTTTTGTCCTGACACCTGAGGCAGAAAAGGAAGTATTACTACCTCCGGAATGGGTTTGTTATGAGACCCATCTTAACAATTATACCTGGTCACATCTAGGGACAGATACGATTATTTCCGAGTCTTGTATTGATCCCCCATGCCGACTTTCCATCCCTAATGGTGATGGGTGTTGTGTGGATTATATTAAAGAAATTAACTTATTACCTGAGCGACCTAAAGGAGAAAAGTTTAAGTTTATCTGTGATAGAACTCCTTTCATAGCAGAGAATGGAAGACCTTTTAGAGAGACCACCTGTGGAGAAGATATTACATGGAAAGCCCCGTGGGGAGACAACGGTACACTATGTGATACTACGTATACATTGTATTTGGAGGTCTACGATCCGGAGGTAGAGACGGATATTACCTGTGGCAAATGTGACGGGTATTATACGATTACAGCGACATTTAGTTGGTTCCCGGATTGTATTAATGGAGATTATTCAGAGCTTGGGTATTGGATTAATCCCAATTTAGATACGATTTGGGAAACGGATTTTGAGGTGCACTTGGAAGATGGAGATCCGGATGGAATATATGAATTTTTTATCCGAATTAATTACACAGATAACGATGATCCTTCGGAGAACAAAGTTTGTGATTTTGCTACGGGTCAACGACAAGTGGTAGCTCCTATCAATGTTCCTGCACCTGTGATCTCAGGGGATAAGACATTGTGTTTTGGTACAGATGGAGATTATTCTCTGACAGATAATTCTACTAGTGCGTGCCAATACAGATGGTATATCAAACAAGGTCAAGGCACCATTCTAACTCCGGACCCAACTTCTTCTAAAGATATCTCGATTCACTGGGAAAGTGGAGGGGGAAACACAGGAGTGATTTGTGCTAATATTTTGGTGGATTGTGGAAGGAGTAAGGATTCATGCCTTACGGTAACTTTGCAAGATGCCCCTGAACCCAATGCCGGTCCGGATACAGTACTTTGTGGTCTGACTTACAAGATGAATGGCCAAGCAGATATTCCGGGCGGTAAATGGACACTACTATCCAATCCTGGAGCTGCCAACTACGATGAAAATGACATTCAGACGGATGTATCAGTTGATCAATATGGCGAATATGTTTTTCAGTGGAGTGAACAGCTCTCTTCCTGTAAAGGCAAGGATAGTGTCCGTATTCTGTTCCGTCCGGATCCGGATCATGGTCCTGTAGATACAATTTGTGCGGGTAATGCAGATAGCTATCGTGTACAGTTTGAGATTCTCAATGGGGAAGGACCTTACGAGATTATCGAAGGAGCAGGTGTTATTTCAGGCAATGTATTCTTATCGGACTCTTTGACGGAGAATGTCACTAATCGTATCGTGATAAAAGATAAATATGGGTGTTCTTTTATTTATGAAATCAATCACGATTGTGCTTGTCATAACCAGCTTGGTATGATAGCCAAAGACACTATCGAGGAATGTGGTCCTACTACGGTTCAAATCGAATACGACCGCACAGGTGAAATGCTCGGGTCGAAGGATATTGTAGATTTTGTCTTGTTCTCAGACCCTTCCGATTATTACGGTTCTTCTTTTGCTCGTAATCATACGGGTCTGTTTACTTTTGATCCATCGACAATGACTTTTGGCAAGGTGTATTACCTTGGTGTTTTATTGGGGAAATCCAATCCTGACGGTACTGTGAATGTATTGGGAGGATGTTTACAGAAAGCGTTACAACCGGTGATCTGGTATGAAATACCTACTCCGGAAGCAGGTGTGGAAAAAAGTATTTGTGGATTGGAGATGGATATAACTGGGGTACCTAGCATAGCGGGTTCGAAGATAGAATGGGCGACGACACCCGGTATTATAATGAGTGGAAAGGATTCCAATACTGCACATCTAATGGCAACGAATTATGGACGATATGTATTCTACTTTAAAGAGCGCAATGCCATATGTGAAGGCATTGATTCGACAGTAGTCAATTTTAATGAGAGTCCGGAAATTATCAACTTGAGAAAAGTTTGTTTAGATAGAGACCCGGAGTTTAAATGGTATTACGAAGTGTGCATCACCAAAGGGAAGCCTAATTACTCGAAAATTAAGGGAAATGGTACATTGGACCAAAGTACTTGGTGTTTTCGTTCCAATAACTTATTGAGCAATACTACGGATACCCTTTTCATAACAGATGCCAATGGATGTGAAGCAATGATTCCGGTTTCCCATAACTGTGATTGTGGCGCTACGGCATCCGGGACAATGGATGTGACGGAGCAAACTACTTGTGTGGACCAATGCGTTACGGTTATGGCTAATAATGATCATTCTGCACAGCCGGATGATTGTGTAAAGATGATACTGCATTCAGACAATGGATTTATTAATCCTTCTGATCCTGTTTTGACTATTCAAGATTACAATCCTGCAGGAAATGAGTTTTGTTTTGATGCCTCTACCATGATGCCTAATAAGGTTTATTATGTCAGCTATGTCGTAGGAGAGTGTACCCCATCGGGGAATATTAATCTCAAAGATTTTTGTATTCGATTTGTCTCTAAGCCGGTGAGATTTATTCCCTATCCAATACCGGATGCAGGTCAAGATAGAGATATTTGTTTTCAAACTACTAATCTCGAGGCGCAAGCCAGCCTTGGGAGTGGAATTTGGACCGTAATCAAAAAACCTTCAGGAACTGCCAATGTAGTAATCTCAGATCCGACTGCTTCCGGAAGTCCGGTCTCTGTCGATGAGTATGGTGATTACTCTTTTGTTTGGACGGAAGATAATCAGGGGTGTATAGCGACGGATACGGTTGTAATCCATTTTCATGATTATCCGCTTTGGAGAAATGTGACATTTGAATGCGATAGTGTCGCAGAACATTATCGTATGCATTTTGAGATCTACTCAGGTGATAACAGTTCGTATGATGTCAATGGTACGGTATCAGGTATAAAATCGCTGGGTAATGGCCAATTCGTCACACCATGGATTATGCAAGGCAATCCTTTGCAAGTTTCAGTAACAGACCGATATGCTTGCCAACCTGCCATGATCGATACTTCGTACCAGTGCAATTGTCTAACCGAGCCCGGAAGTCTCGCTGCTAATGAGAAGCTCTGCCAAAATGATCCGGTAACTGCTAGTTATTCTGCCGGAAACCTCGATCCTAATGACGGTGTAGTATTCGTCTTGCACGATGGAAATACCAACACCATAGGCAATAGGTTAGCCATGAATACAACGGGTGTTTTTAACTTTATTCCCGGGAATATGACACTTAATAAGACCTATTATATCACAGCCATAGCGGGAAACAAAAAACCAGATGGATCTATTGATGAAGGAGATAGATGCTTAGTCCAAACTGAAGGTATTCCGGTTACTTGGTATGACGATCCTGCTCCTTTGATTGCTCCCTCCGCTCAGACACTAACCTGTCGGGTCGATGTCATTACATTAGATGGCTCTGTTTCTAATAATCGTGCAGGGATAGGAACCTTGATATACGAATGGTCTACCCAAGATGGAACGTTCGAGCCGGGTGCTGATTTAAGATCTGATAAGGTAAATATTATTTCAAAAGGTACTTATAAGCTTCTCGTTAGCAATTCTGAGACGGGATGTACGAAAGAAGTTACCGTAATAATTGACGAGGATAGGGTTCCTCCTGCAGCGGATGCCGTAGCCCTCGGATGCGACGGAACCGGTATGCGTATAGATGCTGCAAGCAGTAGCCAAGGCCAAGACTTTACCATCGAATGGCAGGGTGCAGGTATCCAAGCTGCGGATATGAACAACCGTTCTCCCATCGTATCCAAGCCGGGTTGGTATAAGATAACCGTAATGAATACTCGGACGGGTTGTGTGAGTTATGATAGTGTTGAAGTTGTGCTCTTAGAGCTTGTCGAGAGTTTGGACAAGGACATCACCTGTTATGGAGCAGATGATGGGCAACTTTTCATACAAGGCATTAAGGGGGGGAATAAACCAATTCGCTATTCTATTAACGGAGAATCTCCAAAATTGTATACCGGCCCTGTTCAGCTCAATAATCTAAAGCCTGGAACCTATACCCTGAAAGTAATCGATGATAAAGGGTGTGAAATTACTCAATCTTTGGAGGTTACAGAGCCTGCCCCCATTGATATTTTTGCAAAGGAATCCTTCTTTAAAGAGTGGGGGGAAGATGTCTTGCTCGATTCATTAATTGAAGATATTAGAGGAACAGATACTTCCCATGCGGTGATCGAATGGTACGATGAAAGTGGAAAGCGGGTTAAGAGCACTTTCTTTGGTAATTTAACGAAGGGGAAATACACTTTTAAGGTATTATTGCGAGATGAAAACGGATGTATCGCAGAAGACTTTATCAATATCTTTGTCAAAGTGACCCGTAAAGTGTACATCCCCAACACGATTTCACCTCAATCCGGTATCCATGAGGAAAACAAAAAATTATTTGTATTCGGAAGGCCGGGTTTGGTTGATAAAGTGAATGTCTTTAGAGTGTATGACCGATGGGGTGAATTGGTGTGGCAGAATACCGAATCCATCGGTTTTGATGATCAAGGTAAATCTTTAGAAGGTTGGAATGCTACATTTAAAGGTCAGCCGGTAAAACCGGGGGTCTATGTCTATTATGCTGAAGTTGCATTTAAGGATTTGGGAGAAGGTGTAGTCGTTAAAAAGCTTACAGGAGACGTTACCGTTATCCGATAGCTAGCATAACGGGCGAAGAACTGCTCTTATATTCTATTGTGTTTGATTATCATTGTAGCCTCAACTACAGGTGAAATTTGACGCGAGGAATATGGGAGCAGTTTTTTTGATTATTGAAGTAGATATATTTTCAATTGCAATCGGAAGGACACCAAAGCCGCGTATTTTTGCGTTACTTTGCAGTATAAATATAGATTTATGGTCAAGATGTACCCAGTATGCGATGTAGTCGCAAAAGTATTTCTCTTTTTGTTATTGGCACTTCCTGTAGTTGTATTCCCTCAAAACCCGCTTTCGCCAAAGGATAGTTTTGCTATCGAAAGTGCCCTGATCGAGGGTAAAAAGGAAGTTTTATTGGATAATGTTGATGCCGCAATTGAAGTATTGGAAGGAGCACTTGAGATTGACCCCAACAATGCGACCTTGCATTATGAACTCGCTAGAATATTTAAGAATAAAGAGGAATTACCTAAAGCGTTAGAGCATATACGTGTGGCGGTGCATGCTTCTCCCGATAATCTTTGGATGCTTAGAACCTATGCGAGTATTAGTAGTAGAATAGGGAATAACACGGATCTTGCCTTGGCGTATGCCGGACTTGCCAAAATATCCCCTCAACCAGCAAGATATATTGTCTATGAAGCAGCGGCGTTGTCAAGAGTAGAGCAGTACAAAGATGCCCTTCATCTATTGAAAAACGCCATCAAACAATATCCGGAATCTAAGGTGCAGTTGCTGTATGAACAGGCCAATATCTATCATGTTATGGGCAAGCATAAAAAAGAAAAGAAAGCATTGACTAAGATTCTAGAGCTAGAGAATAAAAATATTGAGATACTTCATAATGTAGCCTCCTCCTATCTACGGGATAATCTCAAAGAAGAAGCAAGTACTATTTTTAAGAAGATATATGAGATGGATCCCACTGATTCGAGAGCGGTAGAGGAGTATGCCTTAGATGATCTGCGCCGGGGCAAGTACGATGCTTTTTTCGATAAAATGATGCCATTACTTCACACGCAAGATGTAAGGGCTAGAGAGAAAGTGCGAATTTTGATGCCGGCGATAGAGCAGCTCAATAGGCTCCCCAAGCAATCCATCCCTGAAAAGAGACTTGATCGTATTTCGAGAGATTTGCTTGCCCTTCATCCTGATAAAGCGGTCGTTCATGCCCTGGCAGGCGATATTAGCCAAATGACTGGACACCCTAAGGTCGCTATAGAGCACTATCAAATGGCGCTGAACCTCAATAAGAACATACTTCCCGTATGGGAACAAATGCTTCGTTTGCTTATGAACACTTCAGACTGGCCTCGATTACTGGATATGACCCGAGAAGCAGAATCGCTTTTCCCGGTTAAGGCTACGATTCCGTATTACAAAGCGGTTGCATTGTACCAGCTTCGAAAACTGTCGGAAGCTCAAGAGCAAGCCCACCAATCCTACGTTATGTCGGGTAGAGATCAACAGCAAAAGATCCTTAGTCTAATCTTAATGTCTTTGATTCGGACGGCTGACGGTCAAATCAATGCTGCTTTGAAGTCTATCGATAAAGCGTTGCACATTGAGGATTCGGCAATGCTGAAATTGTTTCGGAGTTTTGTCCAGGCACATGAGCCCTCTACATTGAAATCTGCTGTAACCACATTCTCAGAGATAGATAGGAAAGGAGACTGCTGTAGACAGGAGAAACCCTATATTCGTGGCTTAATAGAGTTGAAATCCGGGGACTTTACCCAAGCGATAGAAATACTTGAACCCCTGACCAAAGCACCTCCAATTGTCGCTTTTCCCCGTTGGTTGCTCTACCAATGGTTGCACGAGGCATATGCTAAAGCGGGTGATGATAAAAATGCTGCATATTATCAAAGTCTTATCCGGGAGCAAGTTCAGAAATGAGTATAATAGCTTAAGTCTAATGACAGATATTTTCATATCTTTAAAAATTTATAATAAATTGAAAATAAATGTATTACAAATTTTCTGCAGCTATGGAACCGCTGCGCTCTCACACGAATTTTTTTAAACAAAACTCTGTATGAAATTTATGTTTAATAAAATTCATGTTCGTTTCATAATATGGTATGAAATGGTAGAACGGAAGTTAACCAAAAATCTTCTACTTCTATTTTTAACTTTGGTGTCCGGATTGTCATTACAAGCCCAGACTCGTGTTCAGTTGGAGAAGAAGAGATCTAAGCTCATCGAACAGATAGAGCATACTAATGCTTTAATCGCACGGACACGAAAAAAAAAGAAACTCACTGTTCATGACCTTTCTGTTATTGAAAGTCAAATTAAGCAAAGAAGCGAACTCATTCACTTACTAGAGGAAGAGACCCAATCCCTCAGTTTGAGGACCCTGTCTCTACAGGATTCTATCGCCTTAATCGAAGCACAAATAGAGGATACCAAGATGCAGTACGGGCGCCTTCTTCGCCGTGCTTATGTCAATAAGATGACCCGTCATCCATATCAATATTTTTTAAGTGCAAATTCAGTGGCGCAGGGATTTCAAAATATGGTTTACCTGCGCCAGATTAAACACCATATAATCCATAAATACGAGTTGTTAACAGCCGACTATCAAACCCTTAAAAGACGAAAGTCCAGTCTTCAGGAAACGATCGAAAAAAAGCAAACTATTATTCAAAATCGCAAAAAGCAACAATCCAAGCTCCTCACTGATCAGAGAGCAAAAGCCAATGCCCTGAATAAACTGGAGAAAAGAGAAAAAGAACTTCGGCATCAGTTGGCGCGTAAGAAAAAAGAACGCATAAATCTAAATGATGCTATCGAAAAAATCATCATCGACGAACTTGCCAAAGCAAATGCTTCTACATCTGCCGCTCCTACTTCTTCTAAAGACGTAGCACTATCCAATTCCTTTGCAACTAATAGGGGAAAACTCCCCTGGCCGGTTGAACATGGTACGATAACCAGTCGATTTGGAAGACAAAAACACAAGACCCTCAAGCAAGTTTTCATCACAAACAATGGTATAGATATCCTAGCCAATCCGGGAGCAACTGTCAGAAGTGTATACCGGGGACAGGTGGTTGCAGTTGCTAACATTCCGGGATATGACAAAATGGTCGTTGTAAAACAAGGAGATTATTACATGGTTTACTCTAGACTTATTAAGGTGAATGTCAAGCAGGGGCAAGATATACCTCGCGGAGTATCATTAGGTCAATTGAATCATGCCGGTGAAAATGCTGGCTTACTTCACCTGGAAATCTGGAAGGGGAAAACCAAGTTGGACCCTAAACCTTGGCTTCACCCGTAAAAGGGGCCTTTCCCTAGTTATTAATCATTATCTTTGTGGACTAAATTTATAAACGATGGCTCAAATAAATCAGTTAAAAACCATTCCACCGGATTCTGTTAAGAAAAAGGATATCATCAAGAAGACCAGTAAAATGGCTAAGAAAATAGGGGAACTTTGCCGTGTTCTACAGGCAGATGGCCAACAGAGTATCTTGGTTGTCCTGCAAGGTATGGATGCCAGTGGTAAGGATGGAGTAACGAGGGAGGTGTTCAAATACTGTAGTCCATCTGCTGTCTGCGCGGTCGGATATAAAAAACCAACGCCAGAGGAATTTGCACATGATTTTCTGTGGAGAGTCCACAAGCATGCTCCTGCCAAAGGAAGCATAAAAGTTTTTATCCGGTCCCATTATGAAGATGTCCTTATCCAACGTGTACATCATTGGATAGATGAAGAGCGGGTAGATGCTCGATTTGAGGCCATCAACGCTTTTGAAAACTTACTCATCAAGGATAATAATACTACGGTCTTGAAATTTTTCCTTCATATTTCTCCTGAAAGACAGCTGGAAAAGCTTCAAGAGAGAAAAGAGGAACCCGATAAATTCTTTAAACATAACCCGGGAGATTGGGAAGAGCGAAAATATTGGAACGAATATATGAAATGTTATCAGGATGTGTTAGATCGATCTGCCATCCCGTGGCATATTATCCCGGCGGATGCACGTTGGTACCGCAATTATATGGTGGCCAAGGAGGTCCTGAAAACATTAGAGGGATTTAATTTGAAGTACCCTCCTCTCAAACAGGATTGAGTATGCCTACCCCTTCTAAAGTGCGAATAGATAAATGGCTTTGGGCTGTCCGAATTTTTAAAACGAGAAGTAAGTCGACTTCCGCTTGTAGGTCCGGTAAAGTTAAGGTAGATGGACATTCTATAAAGCCCTCCTTCCTTCTCAAAGGAGGAGAGCGAATTCAGGTCTCAAAGGAAGGATTTAACCTTCTCTTTGAAGTCGTTCAATTGATTAATAAGCGTGTGGGTTATACGATTGCTCAGGCATGTTATCTCGATCATACCCCTGAGTCTGAGCGCAATAAATTTAAAGATTGGTTTGTCGGAAAATCAGGTGCTGAGTTTAGAGAAAAGGGCTCAGGTCGCCCCTCAAAGAAAAATCGCAGGGATCTGGAGGATTTTAAGTCAGCGTATTTTGATATCGGGGAAGGATAAGGTCTAACCCAAAGTATACCATTGCTTATTTTAATAAAGCGGTCAAATATTACTGATAAGGTCAATTTAAGTAAAGGTGAATGTTTATTTCTATCAGCTCTGATTTTCTAACTCCATCTTTAGCTTGTGTCTTTGGCGATGCATTGGTTTTACTTTGATTTACTCAAAAGCATTTAAGGCCTCATCTAAAAATCTATGGACACCTGATATACTTAAAGATCCTTGACGTCTAGCGAGTTCTGCTCCTTTATCATCGACGATTACCAGCGTAGGTAGGACAGAAGCGTTATATATGACCACAAGGTCTTTATATCTAGGGTTATCAACGTCAATACGTATGTTGATGAATTCTCTTTTCATGCGATCAGTAAGCGTTATATCTGAAAAGACATATTTGTCCATTACTTTGCATGGGCCGCACCATGTAGCAGTAAAGTCAATGACAACAGGCTTGTGCATACGTTCAGATGTAGCCAAAACATTATCGTATATGATGTCTTCTTCAAAAACAGTTTCACTACCCTCTGGTATACTTTTGGAAATCTTACAGGATATCATCAAAAGCATAGTGCTAAATGCTATAAATATGTACTTAATGATTAATAAACTTCGAGCTCTTTCCATCGCAATTTGTATCGTTAAAGTAGAGGAGAATGTTTTGTATGTCTAAGTGGATTACCCCCATATTAATTGAATAAATCATAGATAAATACAATATCTATTTAAGGTAATATAGCCGGATTTAAGTTGTATCTGACGATGTTTGAAGTAACAAAGATAGTCAAATCTCAATAATGGTCTTTGCGTTAGGTTGAGCACTTGGAGAAGAACAAGGGCTTATGAACATCTAACCTTAATAAAGATTGAGGTAAATAGCACTGAATGAGATATCTCGATTTGTGTTTTGATAAATCAGGTGCTTAAAAATTTCTAATATATTGTAATTCTATACCTTATTAATACTATAGCCAGATATTATAATTCATTCCTTTGGAATTTATGAATAGTAAAAATCAGGCTCGTTTCATAGTTTTTTGTCTGTATTTGAAGAAATATTGTTCCATCCTCGATCGCCCTATTCTGATTTTATCTATATCATTTAGCTCTACTACTTAGGATTTACAAGTTTAAAGCGTATCCAAGATGAATGGTAAGGATCCAATCCGTCTTATTTGTTGATACCTTGTCATTATTGACTTGATAGGTCTGTAAATGGCCAAAATTGTACCAATAAGCTGTCCATGGGGTGATATAAAAGCCTTTGTAGATATTAATTTTGTAGCCGACTCTAAGTCCTGCGTAATAGGCAGATAGGTTTTTAGCCGAGAGTGTAGTTCGATGAGTAAATTGAAGTTTTTGTCTGTTAATATCAACCCCAACAAATGCTCCTTTTGTCCAGTTCTTCCTTTTACCAATATAATCTATTTTAATACCATGTATTTTTGTAATCAAGTCAAATTTAGCGGTTTTATAGAATTGTTTTTCAAAACTTTCAGGGAAATCTACTTTGACAAAAGTCAGATCAAAGCGCAACCCCCAATTTTCATATCCCGGATGAATGGAATATCCTTTATTGATGTATGCCAGAGGGTCAGCTTCCAAATAGATAAGTCCTTTTGGATGATCATTTGTCATTTGAGCGCTGCTTGTAGATATAAAAAGGGAGAGAATAGTAAGGTTTAAAATGAAATGTATTTTTTTCATGATGCACTGTGTTAATTGTTAGAATTAATTACAGTGCAAAAGTAGGGCGCCCCCTAAAGTCGTTTTTTAACAAATGTTAAAAAGTAGTTACATTTTCAAGTCTTTTCTAATTCGACTCAAATGAACCTGGGTTATTCCCAGATAGGATGCGATTAAAAATAAAGGTATTCTCTGAATGATCTGAGGCTTTTCTTTTAGAATGGCCAGATATCTTTCTTTGGGGCTATCTGATTTGAGTGCAGATTGTTTTTTTATGGATTGTGCAAACAATAATTCAGCCATCTTGCCCCCCCAAGTTCTTAGTTCAGGAAATTGAACGGTTAGACGTATGAGTTTGTCGCGAGAAAAGGTATAAATAGAAGTATTTTCAATAGCTTCAAAATTTTGGCTGGCAGGGGTATTGTTTAGCAAAGCCGGAAAATCAGTTACGAAGGTGTTCTCAAAGAAAAAATCATTTGTTATTTCTTTTTCCTCCTTGCGATTAAAACACCTTACGATACCTGATTGGATAAAAAAAAGGCTCACATTGTATTGTCCTTCTCTGAGGAGAAGTGTACCTTGTTGTATAGGGGTAAATTGGAAACTCGACACTAATGCATTTTCTAATGGTTGGCTGACCGGGATATATTTAGCTATATTTTGGAGTAGTTTATCCATATGATTATACTCAATGGGCTGGAATCAAAATGTGGGATATATCGCTTAGGCTATGGTTAGTACGGGATTTCGA
Organism: Saprospiraceae bacterium; assembly: GCA_026983735.1. Classification (GTDB taxonomy): domain Bacteria; phylum Bacteroidota; class Bacteroidia; order Chitinophagales; family Saprospiraceae; genus JALSTN01. The sequence goes on from JALSTN010000171.1 coordinate 12,237, forward strand.
AGAGCTGAACTTTCGGTTTATCTCGTAGCCAAGTTTACAATTTTTTCTTTAATAATTGACACGCAAAATTGTAAATTTTGCGGACTTTGTTCAAGGCACTTCACTTTGGGTTAAGCACCAAAACCCGTATTAACTATAGCCATTGTGTGTGCCTCGAATGGCAAATATAAGTTTTTTTCTTAAAAGTA
>JALSTN010000172.1 GCA_026983735.1 Saprospiraceae bacterium
ATATCTGCGCTGTTAAATCTAACTCTATTACAATTTTTGATATTTGGTAATCCATCACAATGATCAAAGTGTATCGAACCTTATCCCTTTATTTTCATACATTAAAATACTTGCGTTGGCAGCAGGTGTTTTACCGTTTAAAATATGTCCTATACCCTAGGAAGCCGGGGATCGGACTACAAGAGAAACTTACATTGACCCCTTTACCGGAGCGGGTGGAAGACCTTTTAGTCAAGGATATTTATACTCCACCCGGCACCTTTAACCTACTCAATATTCGCAAAGATTATGATGGCGAGATGGATTGGAATGATGGTGGACAAGGGAAGCTTTGGCTGTATCATTTATGTGCCATGGATTACCTCAATCAAGAGGGCATGACCAGAGATGTAGGGCTTTCTTTAATGGATAGTCTGAGAGGCTATTCCGGTTTGAAAGAAGGGATGGAGTCTTGGCCATTGTCTCTTCGATTGATGAATATCGTCCGTTTTGTGATTCGACATAAGATAGACAACCCGGAGATCAATGGTTGGATAAAAGTGCAGTATGATTATCTGGGACGCCATATAGAATGGCATCTCATGGCCAATCATCTCTTGGAGAATTTATTTGCTTTGACCACAGTATCTATACTTCTACGGGAGGAACATGCTGCTATTCGTTATGGCACCTTACTTCATAAGCAACTCAAAGAACAAATTTTGGCGGATGGCGGGCATTTTGAGCGTAGTCCGATGTATCATGCTGTCATTTTGAATCGAATACTCGACCTCTATAACCTACAATTATCCAATTCGGGGCATCCTAGTCCTCTTGCTCAGTCGATATTGAAAGATTATGCGGAGCGAATGCTGGGGTGGTTAGAGCAAATGACTATGCCGGATGGAACCTGGGCACATTTTCAAGATAGTACCGGAGATGTGGCTCCTATGACAAAGGAACTGGTCTCCTATAGTGCTAGATTGGGCATTTGCCCTCGTCTTATCCCCCTTGGAGCTTCCGGTTATAGGCGATATGAAAAAGAGGGCTCCTATGTTCTCCTTATCGATGCAGGAGATATCCTGGCGAAGTATCAACCGGGTCACGCACATTGTAGTATGTTGAGTTTTGTCCTGTATCTAGGTACAAGGCCCCTAATTGTTGATACGGGCATTTCTTCGTATGAAATGGAGAAGTACAGAAGTTTCGAACGCTCTACATTAGCGCATAACACCGTCCAAATCGATGATAGGGAACAGTCTGAAATATGGGCCTCCTTCAGAATGGGAAGGCGTGCCAAGATGTTGCAGATTGTAGAGAAAGATGGAGAATTTACCGGAGAAATGATAGGGTATGGACGAGGAAAAATTGGTCATACCCGTCGATTTATACTTGAAGATGGAGCATTGACGATTGTAGATACCCTTAGTGGAAAGAAAAATGGGCAAAAAGCATATGCCTATTTACATTTTACATCTGACATTGAAATAAAAATAGAGCAGAATCAAATATCCTTATCCGGAATACCACTCCTGGTATCAGGGGCGAGTTTACTGGAAGAGTTTCGCTATGAACGCGCACTGGGATTTAATAGAAGGGAAGGGGCCAAAGGAATAAGAATTGCCTTCGATGACCACTTATCCTGCAGATTTGAATTAAGAGATTAGAAAATAAAATAATAGATGCAAGAGAAATTGAGAAACAGCAAGGTATTAGTAACAGGTGGAGCCGGATTTATAGGTTCCAATCTCATCGAGTACTTTCTAGAGAATAATAATGAAGTGATATGTTTGGATAATCTAAGCACAGGACACAAGAAGAATATCACTCCATTTTTTAACCATCCCAACTTTCAGTTTGTCGAAGGAGATATACGCAATATGAAGGATTGTAAGAAGGCGGTGAGAGATTGTGAATATGTCTTTCATCAAGCAGCACTGGGAAGCGTACCGCGTTCTATTAAGGATCCCGTAACGACCAACGCGGTCAATATCGATGGATTCTTGAATGTCCTGACCGCTGCACGAGATGAGCAGGTCAAACGATTTATTTATGCCGCTAGCTCTTCGACCTATGGCGACTCCAAAGCGTTGCCTAAGGTAGAGGAGCACATCGGTCGTCCATTGAGTCCCTATGCGATAACCAAAGTAGTCAATGAATACTTTGCCAAGGTATTTAGTGATTTGTATGGTATGGAAACAATAGGACTAAGGTATTTTAATGTGTTTGGCAAGCACCAAGACCCCAATGGAGCCTATGCGGCTGTTATACCACTATGGGTAAAAAAACTTATACATCATGAGTCACCGGTGATTAATGGAGATGGCAGTTACAGCCGAGATTTTACCTATATTGAAAATGTAATATTGGCCAATGAATTGGCTGCAACAACCTCCAAAAATAAAATACTACAACGCTTATCCGTTTATAATCCGGAACTAGTTCCGGACAATAGAGTTCTTCATCAGGTTTTTAATGTAGCTTACGGGCAGCGAATGACCTTGAAGGACTTATTTATATCTCTTAGAAAACATTTAGCTTTGTTTGATCGTGCTATTGCTGAAATAGAACCCATCTTTGGCCCTGTTAGGGAAGGGGATGTTCCCCATTCCTTAGCTTCGATTCAAAAAGGGAAAAAGGTATTGGGATATCATCCCCCGATTGATCCGGATACGGGTTTTTCCAAGGTGGCACAATGGTATTACAAGCATTTGAAATAGATTACTTTCTATTTATTAGAAATTTTTAAACATATGAAAATCCTGTTTTTGACCGACAATTTTCCCCCTGAAGTCAATGCTCCGGCTACCCGGACGTTAGAGCATTGCAAAGAGTGGGTCAAGGCAGGAGAAGAAGTTACAGTAATTACTTGTTTTCCCAATTTTCCGGTCGGGAAAGTGTATCCGGGGTATCGGAATAAACTTTTTCAAGTGGAAGAATTGGAGGGTATTAAGGTCATAAGAGTATGGTCTTATATCACAGCTAACAAAGGGATTTTCAAACGCACATTGGACTATATAAGTTATGGGATGAGCGCAGTGATAGCCGGGATGAGGGTTCCCCGTCCGGATGTCATTATTGCGACTTCACCACAATTTTTTACTGCGGTAGGAGGTCGGGTACTTTCACTGTTAAGGCGGGTACCCTGGATGATGGAAATTAGGGATTTATGGCCGGAGTCCATTCAAGCTGTTGGAGCCATTCAGTCCCGATTTTTACTTCGATTTTTGGAAGGATTAGAAATGCGTATGTATCGAAGTGCTCGGCATTTGATCGTTGTGACCGATACTTTCAAACGAAAGATTGAAGAACGTGGCATACCTAAAGCCAAGATATCTGTCATCAAAAACGGTGTAGATGCAGATCGTTTTTATGCCCGCTCTCGAGAAGAACAGTTGAAGGTAGCTCTTGGATTAGAAGGAAAATTTGTAGTGGGGTACATCGGGACCCATGGCATGGCGCATGGGTTGGATATTTTTATCAGGCAAGCGGAGAATTTGCCAGGGGGAGTTCATCTCCTCCTGATAGGGGATGGGGCAGAGAAAGAGCGGCTGAAGCAAATGGTGTATGAAATGGCAACATCCAAGGTGCATTTGTTGGATGCTGTTCCAAGGAATGAGATCAGTCGATATATGTCTATAATTGACGTGGCATTAGTGCCATTGCGTAAGCGGGAAACATTTAAAACCGTAATCCCATCCAAGATATTTGAAGCAGCTGCTCTCGAGATTCCCATTTTGTTAGGTGTTGAAGGGGAAGCAAAGCAATTATTGGACCAATACTCTGCCGGATTGAGCTTTGAACCGGAGAATTTTGAAGATTTTATAGAGAAACTCATCGTTCTATCTACCAAGGAGCAAGTATATAAAAAATGTCAGGAAGGGGGGCGGCAATTGGCCTTGGATTTTGCTCGCCCAGTCCTTGCCAGACGTATGCTGGATGTAATATCCACAAAAATCAATAATTGATAAGTAGGACTTTTTCTTCCTTCGAACAAATTTCTGGAGTAATTGAAAAAAAACGCTTCTGTTAGTATTATCAACCCAAAATGCGTCTCAGTAGAAAAACAATTGAGGGATAGATGGCTACAAAATTTTTTAATTTTGAAAATGTGAAGAGCCTATATCCTCATAGAAATTTTAGAATACATTTATTCTCAATTTAGTAGAAATTTTTAAAGATATGAAGAAAATTAAGTTGGCTATTGTTTTACCTTGTTATAACGAGGAGGAAGTTCTTCCTCATTCGATAAAACAATTGCGGGAGTTATTGTCGGGTATGATGGAGAGAGAAGTAGTTACTCCGGATAGTTACTTGTGTTTCGTAGATGATGGAAGCCGGGATAGGACTTGGGAAATCTTATCTACAGAGGTGGGGGAAAATCTTCGCGCGATAAAATTCTCTCGAAACTTTGGCCACCAAAGTGCGATTTTAGCAGGTATGATGGAGTGCCGTAGGGATGTCGATGCAGTGGTGACATTGGATGTAGATCTGCAGGATGATATCAGTATAATGGAAGATATGGTCATGGATTATAAAGCGGGAAATGAGATTGTTTTCGGTGTGCGTGGAAGCCGTGCAAAAGATAGTTTTATAAAGAGAGGCGTAGCTCAATCGTTTTATAAGCTAATGAATTTGCTAGGGGTGGAGTCAATATACAATCATGCAGATTATCGTTTGGTTGGGTCGAAAGCATTGGATGCACTGGCAGGTTATAAAGAGACCAATTTGTACTTGAGGGGATTATTCCCAATGCTTGGTTTTAGAACTTCCAAACGATATTTTGACCGTTTGAAGAGAGAGCATGGAGAACCGAAATACTCTGTAAAAAAGCTGATGGGATTAGCGTGGGATGGTATTACATCCTTTTCTATTATTCCGCTTAGATTCTCGAGTTTTATCGGGTTTCTCACGCTTTTAGCTGCTTTGCTTCTGTCCTTCTGGGCCTTATATGAAAAGAGTCGAGGTGCTACGAATATCGGTTGGTTTTCACTAATCATTCCCATTTGTTTGATCGGGGGCATACAGTTGTTGGTCTTAGGGGTCATGGGAGAGTATATCGGCAAAATTTACCTGGAGACCAAATCCCGGCCCCAATATATCATTGAAGAGAGATTAAGCCATAAAAATAAATAAAATGCTAATAGACATAATTGCTGGTGCACGCCCGAACTTTATGAAGATCGCGCCCATTATTCATGCGATTGAAGACCGCACCAAGGAGGTGGGATTGGATTACCGCCTTATTCACACCGGTCAACATTATGACCGTAATATGAGCGGTCGTTTTTTCGAGGAGTTAGGAATTCCGGATCCCGACTATAATTTAGAGGTAGGTTCAGGAACCCAAGCGTATCAAACGGGTGAGATAATGAGACGTTATGAAGCTATTTTATTGAAGGAACCCTCGAATCTCTGTATGGTTGTAGGGGATGTAACTTCGACTATGGCTTGTTCTATAACTGCAAAGAAGTTGAACATACCTGTGGCACATGTCGAAGGCGGGATTCGCTCCTACGATTTGACCATGCCGGAAGAGATTAATCGGATGGTGACAGATTCCATCGCAGATATTTTTTATACGACTTCTAACACAGCCAACGACATTTTAAAAAGAGAAGGCCACCATGAAGACCAAATTGTCTTTGTGGGCAACACCATGATCGATACATTATTGGCCAATATGGAGCGCCTTCGTCGCCCTTTACTTTGGGAGGAATTAGAGTTGCAACCGGGGAGGTATTTTGTAATGACGCTGCATCGTCCCGCCAATGTAGATGAGGAGCGTCAGTTGTATGCATTAATGTATGAAATCGTACAGCATGCCCATAATTTTCCTATCGTTTTTCCGGTTCATCCACGGACCGCTAAATTGTTGAAAGGAATGGACATAGAAGCTCCAAATTTGTATTATGCTGAGCCTTTGGGTTACTTGGAGTTTAATTATCTGGTTAAGCATGCATTTGCTGTTATAACGGATTCGGGAGGTATTACAGAAGAGACGACTGTGATGGGGGTTCCTTGCCTGACTCTCAGGGACAATACCGAAAGACCGGAGACAATAGACATCGGTACCAACGAACTTATCGGAACCGATCCAGTCAATATTGCACCTGCGATGGAACAGATATTTGAAGGTAAGTGGAAGAAAGGAGGAATACCCGAACTTTGGGATGGGCAAACGGCTCCTAGAATTGTCAATCATCTAATCCAATGGTTAAGAGAATGCCAAAAGAAATAATTATGCAAAATAAAGCCACTTTTGTTACCATAATGGCGGGTGGAATCGGTTCTCGATTTTGGCCCGCCAGTACGCGTAAGTTCCCTAAACAGTTCATTGATATTTTGGGGATGGGTAAATCTCTCTTACAGCTCACTTATGAGCGGTTTTTGCCCCTTACCGGACCGGAAAATATTCTTATATTGACCAATGAGGAGTATAGAGATCTCGTCCGGCAACAACTCCCTGATATTCCTGTAGCCAATATCTTATGTGAGCCATCGATGAACAATACGGCGCCTGCTATCGCTTATGCTGCACTTCGATTGGAAGCGTTACATAAAGACGCGGTCTTTGTTGTAACCCCATCTGACCATGTAATACTGAAAGCCGAACTTTTTCGTCAGAAAATTAAACAAGCGATTGATTTTGCAGCGAGCAGAGATGCGTTGGTTACTTTGGGAATACAGCCAACACGCCCAGCCACGGGGTATGGTTATATTCACCTGGATAAACCTATTGAAGCGTCGATTTATAAGGTGAAGCGATTTGTCGAGAAGCCTGATAAAACAGCAGCGGAAGCCTATATTTCATCCGGAAATTATCTATGGAATGCAGGGATTTTTATTTGGAGTGTTTCCAGTATTCTTAGGGCGATGGAACAACACACTGAGGGTATTCTGGATGTACTGCGAAGTGCAGATTATAATACACCAAAAGAAGAGGAGTTTATTCGCAAACACTATCCGGATACCTCTAAGATTTCCATTGATTACGCCGTTTTAGAAACTGCTGAAAATGTATATACAATTCCAGCGGACATCGGTTGGTCTGACCTGGGAACATGGAATGCATTGCATGCATTTATGGAAAAAGATAAATGGGGCAATGCGATATCCTCGGGACAAGTAAAATTGTATGATGCTACCAATAACCTTATTCGAGTGCCCAAGGGGAAGCGGGTAGTTTTAAAAGGTTTAAACGGGTATATAATCGTAGATGAAGGGAATACTTTATTAATTTACCCTAAGGAAGATGAACAGGAAATTAAACTTGTTCGTACAGAAATAGTCAAGTAAACTATATATCGGGACAATCTATATTTTCATCCCAATCAATATCTATTAAAACGAGGCTATCTCTAGTTGCTAAAATCAAATACTGACTTGATAAAGAAAGGCAGCCGGATTCATTCGGCTGCCTTTTTTATAGTTAGGAAAATTCAATTTTTCCAACGTAGTATGAGACACTACTTCGCATTAAGTGTAAAGTTTACTCTTGCAAAGACATATCGTCCATTCAGTGAATATTGGGGAGATCTTCTACTGTAGAGGAATCTTCCGCTAGACTGGAATATCTTAGAAGCATAATCAGGATAGATGTCAAATAGATTATTGGCTCCCACTGTTAGAGCTAAATCATCTGTGATATGATATCCCACACTTAAATCAGTAACCACCTTAGGACTATAAACCGGATCTACATCTTTATACTTGTCATCCAGTTGGTCCGTAGGAATAGGTTTCAGATTCTCGTCATAAATAGGCTCGTTAGTCGCTTCGAGGGTTCTACCGAAGTAAGTATTTCTTAGATAGATATTAAATTTACCCATATCAAGCGTATTACCCATAGTGATTTTAGTCGTCGGAATAGCCGCTTCCAAGTAAACTCGAGCTTGCTGGTCAAAGAACTTATCCACTAGTCCCGAGTTCTTAAGAAGATCAGAAGCTTTTACATCTCCTACCTTACGTGTTTGAGAGAAAGTACCTGCCAGATCTGTTGTCAAGAGCATGGATGGAGTAAGTCTAAGCTTATGTGACAAGACGATATCCAATCCTTTGCTACGTGTATCGATGGCGTTAGCAAAGAAGGCAGCCTTACCAGCTTGTGCTTGGTTGAAAATTTCAGTGAGTTCAGCTTTAGCTGCATCTGAGTTGGCATCACCAGGTTTGAAAGTACCCGTCAAGATTACTCGATCTTTAATGTTCACTAAATAACCATCCACGGTCAATGTCAATCCCATATCTTTCAAACTCAAAGCGAAACCTGCACTGATATTATTGGAAGTCTCTTGCTTAAGTTCAGGAATACCTAGTAGTTTGGCAGCGCGTGAAGTGTTGGCGAAGAGACCTACTTCACTTGCTACGGTTGCCCCGTTGATGGTTTCAAAGATTGTAGAGGTACGACTAAAGTGAATTTGGTGCAATGAAGGCGCTCTAAATCCGGTACTGTACGCTGCTCTCAAGTTGAGAAAATCACCAATGGAATATCTACCTGCCAACTTGTAATTGAAAGTGTTTCCAAAGTCTGAATAGTTTTCAAAACGGATAGCACCTTCTAATAAGAGGTCTTCTGTAACATCGAATTCAGCATCGCCATAACCGGCGACACTTGAGCGGTATGCATTGATTACGTTTGAAGGTTGGAATCCGGAGAAACACTGGCATCCGGCCGGTCTGGTACGTCCCAGAAAATCTTTTTCGAGTTCACTGGAAGGAGTAGTAGGAGAAACTAATTCGCCGTTGATGGTATAATTACCATAGGAGATGGTAGTACCTTGGAAAATATTGTAGTTTTCCAATCGGTATTCTCCCCCAAAGGCAAAGTTCATCCCTTTAGTTCCCATCCATCCGTCAAAATATCTGGAGATGTCAAAGTTGGCTGTATTCTGACCAAATCCATGGCCTCCATTATTAAAGGAAGTAGGAGAACTGCTCTCCAACGTCGCATTCATTGAATGTGTCAATCTATACTCGAAAACATTGGATCCGTAAGTGTTACTAAAATCCAGATTCCAGTCACCGATTTTACCCCGGATACCTGCAGCTATAGATCGATCGATAATGTTAGAATTAATCAGTGGTACGGTTCCATTTAAGTAAATAGAAGTCGGAGTTCGGCTTTGGTTGGGAAGTCTGTAGAAACATCCGGATGTACCTTGACGATAACCGGCTCCTCCAAAAGCATAAACTTCTAGATTTTCACCTAATGGAACTCCCATGTTGGCAAAAAACTGGCCTTGTCTCAAAGCAGATTGTCCGACCCTCATATTGAAGTCCGATCTGGTAAGTCCTCTCGCTTTTAACTCATCTTCCGTAGCATCTTCACCCAATAGAGACTGTAGGGCGGACATGTCGGCTGCATTGTTTATTTGACTTTTTAAGTCTTGTGAGAAATAACTAACTTGCTGAGCGTACTTTTGTGCATCTGCCATAGTTAAGTTATCCAGATTAGTAAATCCATCTGCCTTGGCTACTCTTTCGATTGCGTTAAGGCGGTTGAAAATACTACCCCTGTATTCGGTCATTCTATTCGTATAATTTCTAAAGGAAAAATCTCCTGTCATATTAATGTATCCACCTTTATCCCCTATAGGAAGACCATAATTTAAGCCGATCTTAGCAGTTTCCCCGTCATATTTTTTCTTCTCACCGCCAAAAGCACCTATTCTGTCAGATGCTGTGAAGTTAGCACCGGTAGAATAGTTGACAGATAATTTATTAACGTCTTTTTTCAGCTGAAGGTTAATAACACCTGCGATGGCATCTGAACCATATTGTGCAGCTGCACCGTCTCTGAGAACTTCTACATTGGAGATAGCGGAAGATGGAATGGCATTGAGGTCGGTACCTACATTTCCTCTACCAAATGTTCCGTTTACGTTAACTAGAGAAGTAGTATGTCTTCTCTTCCCGTTGATAAGTACCAATACTTGGTCAGGTCCTAAGCCTCTCAAAGAGGCAGGATCTATATGGTCTGTTCCGTCAGAGATTGTTTGCGTATTGGAGTTAAAAGAAGGGGTAGAGTAATGCAGCATTTGATTCAACTCTGTTTGAGGGGCTGCAAGACCTAGGTCAGAGATATTGATAACATCTACCGGTACTGCGGATTTGGCTTTCGTTCTTGCCGGATTTCTAGAACCGAGAATTACAACTTCCGAAAGGTTTAAACCATTTTCAAGATCAAAGTTAAGCGTCGTTGTTTTACCACTTTCTATGACAGCGATTTGCTTTTGGGAGACATACCCTACGTAACTCGCATCCAAGGTATATTCTCCCGGATCTAACGTGAATTGATAATTCCCGTTAAAGTCCGTTACTGTTCCGATGTCTGTACCTTCTATCTTGATAGTTGCACCGATAAGCGGCTCCCCGTCATCAGTGACAACACCGGATACAGTTCCTTGTTGTCCAAAGGCATTTCCTGCTAAGAAAAGACCGATGAATAACATCCATAAGTAGTTTTTCTGCTTCATGTTTAAATATTTTGGTTAGTAATTAATATTTCTTCCATCTAAATAAACTTTCAAAATGAAAGTATTTAAATCCGGTTTTCCTGTCAAAGGTGTGGCTCGCAGTATGAAAAGTTCGTTTGTCTTTCGCATTTTACATGTCTCCTGTAAATGTCAGGAACGACATATTTCTTTATCGGAAACAACCCACTATTTGCTTATAATTTTGTAATGTGTTGAATATTAAAAATTTACAAAAAAACTACACAAATGTGAATATCTCTCCCACACAACTTTCTAATAACCATAATTATGTGTGTTTTTTTATGATTAATAAAAATTATGTTAATTTCACATTAATTATTTATTAAAAATGTAATTAATTGAAATTGTATTGTTTAAAGTTGATGTTATAAGTTTAATATCCCAATTTAGCGTATTAAACAGTACAAATATATGGGATTTAATCTTAGAAAACAAATTTTTCCCTAAAAAAGTCTCAATAGGTCTTCCTGGAGATAAAACATATTACCCAAATTCTGCATTGGACCATGGAGTAAGTGATGACATTTTTATATTTTAATTCTTTTTGTATCTCTTACTTTTTCCTATCTTTGCTCTGAACAACACTCGTAATACCCCTTATTATGCCTAAACACCCGCTTACTCCACATGACCGTTTTATCAAAGCTATGATGTCCAATAAGGCTTTTGCCATGGATTTTTGCAAGGAAATGCTCCCCGAACAAATACGTTCTATCATTGATTTGGAATCCATTTCTTTTCCCAAGACTTCTTTTATAAACAAGGAACTCAAGGAATTCTTCTCCGATGTTATCTTGCGCTTTCGGAGAAAAACCTCTTCTGACCAACACCTCCACGTTACCTTGATTATCGAGCACAAGGAAAAGCCCTACTCCATGGTATATATCCAACTGCTACGCTACTTAGCCGAAGGCTATACCACCCTCTTAAAACAGAAGAAACATCTGGAGCCGATTATCCCCATCCTCCTCTACCAAGGCAGGGAAAAATGGAAAGTTCGCCCCCTCACGGAGCTCATCGACCAACTGCCGGAGGGACTTAGGAGATACATCCCCCAGTTCGAAATCCTATTTCTAGATATCGCCAGAATGGAGGATAAAACAATCGAGAATATTACCAATGTATTTGTCCGTTCTGCACTCTATATCCAAAAATACCGCACCACCCTACCGGATAAAATGGAGCAAGTCCTCCAAATTTTTAAAAAGATAGAGACTTTATCCGAAAGGAACTTAATGGGACATATTTTTGTTTATTTTGCACATAATGTACATTTTTCTACCCAAATTATAGATAAGATTATGACTAGTTTACCCAACAGTACCCAAAAAGAATTTAAATCCATTTACGATCATTTTACAGAACTTGGCATACAGAAAGGCATACAGAAAGGTAGAGAGGAAGGTAGAGAGGAAGGTAGAGAGGAAGGCTTACAAGAGGGCATACAAAAAGGCATACGAAAGGGCCTACAACAGAATAAAATTGCTACGATTCTGCGTGGATATAATTCCGGAGTCTCTATCGATTTGATAGCAGAATTAGTGGATATGAATGTAGAAGAGGTAAAACGCATTATTGCTAGTCATATTAAAAAGTAAGACTTCGGGTGGGTCTAATTTTTTAGACTTACCATAATCATGCTTTTGACCATAAAGGGAAAGGTTCCTCAATTAGGGATGATGTTTAATTCGAATAATTGTTCGAAAAAAAAACTATTCGGGATTGGGATGAGTATATTTTTTTATACCCAATTCATTGCTGATTTTTTCCTATCTTTGTTCTGAACA
>JALSTN010000173.1 GCA_026983735.1 Saprospiraceae bacterium
CTTATTTATTATCGTTTTCCTTTGTCCCCAAGCTAACATCGCAGTCCAAAATCCGGTAATTTCTATATCTTGTAATAGGGTATATTCGTGCGGTATGGAAATAGGGTCTCCTTCAATAAATGAAGGGTCATGGTATTTGTCTACTAATCGGCGAAGTAAAATACGTAGGTCCTTTTTATTTGGATTGGAAAAATATTCACTCATACTTAAAGAATTTGTATCTCAAAAATAGTGGACGTCTCTATACTAAACGAAACACATTAACGTTAGATAAAGACAACCAACGTACTTTAGCTCAATCTCATTTTTGTTTCCAGCAATTTGCCTAATCGACTATGATTTGGCGGCTCTTGTAATGCTGTGCATTAGTCTCATTAACTCACTAAACAAAAACGTACGACGAATGATTGCTACTGTCTTTTTAATCGTTATTCTTCTGATTGCCCTTATGATCAAACACAGTCCAAAATATCTTTAGCTTAGTGGTTTCTACGGACCATTAGATAGGCCAATTGATCCAGGTATTTTTTATCTTCCGCGTCAATTTCCAATAATTCAATTGCTTCTAAAGCACGAGATAAGTATTGAGAAATGACTTGTTCTACCTCTTGTCGGATTTGATACTTATTAAAGATGGAGAGTACTTTATTGATCTTATCCTCTGATCGCTCCATTGTGCGGTATAATTGGAGAAGATGCCGTCGATCTTCGGAGTTGCATTTTTCTCTAGCTAGGATGTAGAGCAGTGTTTTCTTATTTTGAAAAATGTCTCCTGATTGGATTTTTCCGGTTTTATCTGAAGCTCCAAATACATCTAAAAGGTCATCTTTGATTTGGAAGGCTATACCTATATTGATCCCATATTCCTTCAATAATCCAGTTTGTTGATCATTTGCACCGCCCAGTATTGCCCCAATTACAAGAGCAGCACCAAGTAAAACAGCGGTTTTATTTGTAATCATTGTAATATATTCCGCTTGGGTAACTTCTAGATTTTCCTCAAAATCAATATCCAATTGTTGTCCTTCACAGACTTCTTGTGCCGTTTGATTAAAGATGGTAAAAATCTTTTTTTGTTTATGAAAATCTTCAAGCGTCTCCAAATGCTTATAGGCTAATATGAGCATAACATCTCCGGAAAGAATAGCTTGGTTGGGATTGTATTTGACATGTACGGTTGATTTGCCGCGCCTTAGGCGTGCTTTATCCATTATATCGTCATGGATCAAGCTAAAATTATGAAAAAGCTCAACAGACATCGAAGCGGATAGCGCATCTTTGCAATTCCCCCCAAACATCTCGCATCCCATCAAAGTAAAGGAGGGTCTAATGCGCTTCCCACCCAATGACATGAAGTATTTGAGGGGTTCATAAAGACGATCCGGTGTATTCATCCATTCATAAGTGGATAAATATTGCTCAAACATCTGTCTATAAATTTCCGGACTTTTCAACATATCTAAAAGTTTGCGCGCAAATATACACTTATTCCGAGGCTGAGTTCCATTTTAGATATTAGTTTTACTGAAATTCAACGATGGTTTTTGCGGTAGGAAGAGGAATGTATTATTTTAGGTTTTGTAATTTTGGTGATGGTTTACCTAAAAAAATGATCATCTTTGTCTTTTGTCTTACCCCATATTGTGCATTAGAACAATAGTTGAGGGCTAAAAGCAGTATACCATGAGAGTACAGTTTAATTTGTTTATTATTTTTTGTCTATTTACGGCATGCAAGAATGTGGATTCCATTGAAAAAGCAGATATGATATTGGTGAATGGTACAATAATGACAATGGATCGGGACCATCCCAATGTACAGTCAGTAGCGATTAAAGACGGTATATTTCTAGCGACTGGAAAGGATGATGCTATGATAAAAAAGTACTTGGGAGATAGTACAAAAGTAATAGATCTTAATGGTAGATTTGCTATGCCTGGGCTTATAGAAGGACACGGACACTTCATAAGTATGGGACATGGATTGTCTCAGTTGAACTTATTGCATACTCATTCATGGGAGGAGATAGTGGATAGTGTTCGGCAACGGGTTACCAAGTTAAAACCGGGTACTTGGATTTTTGGCCGAGGTTGGCATCAGGAAAAATGGGATCATCTCCCGTTAAATACGTATTTCGGATATCCTGACCACAGGGACTTAAGTGCTGTTTCACCCGATAATCCTGTACTTCTTTTACATGCGAGTGGCCATGCTTTGTTTGCCAATAAAAAAGCCATGGAAATAGCTGGTATTTCGAGAGAGACACCCGACCCGGAAGGGGGCGTTATTCTGCGTTTTGAAGAGGGTTCGCCGATAGGTGTTTTTGAGGAAAACGCCATGTCATCCATACGCCAATCTTTCAACCATTTCATACAATCTAAATCGGATTCTGAAAAAAACGAGACATTCATTCGAGCGATGGAGAGGGCCTCTAGTAATTGTTTAAAGTGGGGGATTACTTCATTTCAAGATGCTGGAACGACGCCGGAAGAGTTGGAATTGTTAAGTAAATATTCGGATCATTTAGGGGTTCGTCTGAATGTTATGTTACTGGGTTTACCGCACGAACTTCGTCGTTATCTGAATAAAAATCGATTGAAGGACTTCGATGAGATGTTATCCTGTCGGGCGATTAAAGCTTATCTAGATGGGGCATTGGGCTCTTATGGCGCATGGATGTTGGCTTCCTACTCTGATAAACCCGAATATTTCGGACAGAACACAACTCCTATAGATACCCTCGAATCCTTAGCCAAAATCGCAGCTAAAAACCATCTCCAATTTTGCGTCCATGCTATTGGAGATAGAGCGAACCGCGAAGTGTTGGATTTGATTCAAAGGATGCGAGATAATTCCTCACTTTATCCTGACCATAGATGGCGTATAGAGCATGCTCAACACATAGATACGGCGGATATTCCAAGATTTGCCCAGCTGGGAGTCATTGCATCCATGCAACCGATTCACTGCACCTCAGATGCACCCTTTGTCATTAAGCGACTGGACTCTACCCGAGCGGCTTTAAGTGCTTATCCTTGGCGGGCACTGCTCGACCATAAAGCCCGAATGGCGATTGGTACAGACGTGCCAGTAGAAGAAATTAATCCCTTTGTCAATATGTATGCCGCCTTGACGCGTAAAAGAAGGGATAATGGTATGTCTTTATTCCCCGAACAAGCTATGACCAGGGATGAAATTTTGCATGGATACACCATTTGGAATGCTTATGCAGCAAGGGAAGAAGATCTAAAAGGCAGTATTTCTCCCGGAAAGTACGCTGACATCATTATTCTTTCAAAAAATTTACAAAAATGTAAAACGGAAGAAATTCCCAATACAAGGCTGATATACAGTATATTGGGAGGGAAAGTAGTATATGCGTCCAAAAAAAATTAATTTTTTTGTAATTTTTTTAACAGTTCAGGCAACGTTTTGCGTTTTCAAGTGGTCTATAGGGGGAAGGGCAACTACTTTTTCTCTATAACCTAGTAAACGCTACTTAAAAGAATTTGCCTGAATTTGCCTTCGGTGTCAGCATCCGAAGGCTTTTTTTATGGGTATTTTGTTTAGTGTGATTGTGGAGAATGGTTAATTTAAAGTGCAGAATTTAATAAAGGGGCCTTAGCGTTCTTTTGTTCCCATTAATACTCTTAATTTTTCATAGGATGAAATGGTGTGCTCCTCTTGTTCTTCAACCTCAAATGCATAACGGGCATTAGACAAGAAGCTATTGCCACGGGTTTGTTCCCGGACAAACAGACTACACAGCGCCATTTCGGGTTTGATTTTCCATTGAATAAGTCGAGTAAAATCTTCATTCTTCCATTCCGCTATTATTTTCATACTATCTCGGCTAGATTTTAGTATTTGCAAGTGGGTTTTTCCTTTATTAGGTTTACGCATAATTATTTCATATTGCTTCTCCCCGGATTGAGAAACCGTCTTGATGTTATTATTCCATTTTTGCCAATATTGCGGATCTGATAAATATTTCCAGGTTGTATCCGCCGGAGCCAAGATTAGGGATTTTTCCTTATATTCGTAAGCGTTGTTGCCCCCCATAATAAGCACACCAATGATGAATACAGCTAGTAACAACAGCGGATATTTTAAGAATCGCATAGATTAATTTTCTGCAAAACTAAGGATTTTCTACAGTATGAAAAAATTCATGTGAGAGTGCAGCGGTTACCTATGCGCAGAAAATTTGTAATACATTTATTTTAATTTTTAAAGGTATGAAACGGTGGAACTACCCCAATCAACACATTTAAAGACCAATCCTGAAGAGAAATGACCACGGAGTGGTGAGAATAGTCTATTTTTACCGTCCAAAAAACAAATATATCAGCAATGAAAGAAAAAAGAAAGTGGGAAACTATCAAGGATTTTGAAGATATTCGCTTTGAATTTTATAAGGGTATAGCGAAGATTACGATCAATAGACCCGAAGTGTACAACGCCTTTCGGCCTAAAACGGTGATGGAGATTAAAGAATCTCTCGAGATTTGTAGAGAAAGACCGGAAATATATACTGTGGTATTGACTGGGGAAGGGGAGAAGGCTTTTTGTTCCGGGGGAGATCAAAACGTCAAAGGACTGGGTGGATATATTGGTGATGATGGAGTGCCGCGGCTGAATATCCTAGATGTCCACCGTCAGATTCGCAATATCCCGAAGCCTGTTATTGCCATGGTCAATGGGTATGCCATTGGAGGGGGGCATGTTTTGCATGTCATATGTGATTTGACAATTGCAAGTGAAAATGCTATTTTTGGTCAGACAGGACCTAAGGTGGGTAGTTTTGATGCCGGCTTCGGTTCTTCCTATTTGGCTAGATTAGTAGGGCAAAAGAAAGCAAGGGAGATTTGGTTTCTATGTAGGCAATACTCAGCTCAGGAAGCAGAGAAAATGGGAATGGTCAATAAGGTAGTGCCATTAGATCAACTCGAAGATGAGGTTGTAGATTGGTGTATGACTATTATGGAGAGAAGCCCTATGGCCATAAGGATGATCAAACGAGGTCTCAATGCAGAGCTTGATGGACAAAGGGGATTGATGGAGTTTGCCGGTGATGCGACCTTGATGTATTATTTAATGGAAGAAGCACAAGAAGGAAAAAATGCCTTTATCGAAAAACGCAAACCCGATTTTTCTAAATTCCCAAAGTTCCCCTGATTCCCTTTGGGTTTAGGTTTGAACCAACAACAATCCTGTATTAAAAATCTATCTTACTGTAACAAAAAAAATCAAAGATGAAGTTATATAAAAGTTATGTCCAGGGACAATGGAAATACGGAGAGGGACCGGGTACTTCCCTTATAAATGCCATTAATGGATCAGTAATAGGTCAAGTCAATGCCCGAGGATTGGATTTAGGTGCGGTCTTAAAATACGGACGAGATATTGGAGGACCCTCCTTGCGAAAGATGACCTTTTACGAACGGGGATTGATGCTCAAATCCTTGGCTTTGTACCTACATGGACACCGTAAAAAGTACTATCCGATATCCTATTGGACGGGAGCGACCAAGTCAGACAGTTGGATTGATATCGAAGGAGGAATCGGGAACCTGTTTGCGTATGCTAGTCTTCGAAAAAAAATGGGAAGTCAGCGTTTTATAGTCGAAGGAGAGACCATAGGGCTTTCTAAAGGGGGTACCTTTGTCGGGCAGCATATTTTGGTCCCCAAAGAGGGGGTAGCTATACATATTAATGCCTTTAATTTTCCGATTTGGGGTATGCTGGAGAAGGTAGCCGTAAATCTGTTGGCGGGTGTTCCTGCAGTGGTTAAACCCGCTTCTGCCACTTGCTATCTCGCTCATGATATGGTACAAGACATCATAGCATCCGGTATCTTGCCGGAAGGAGCTTTGCAACTGATTTGTGGCTCTGCACATGACATTTTGAACCATGTTGAATCACAGGATGTGGTTACATTTACAGGTTCGGCGTCAACCGGACGAAAGCTAAAATGTCATCCGAGTATCGTATCGGAATCAGTCCCATTTAATATGGAGGCCGACAGCTTGAATGCTGCAGTATTGGGGAAGGATGCTCTTCCCGGTACAGAGGAGTTTGACTTGTTTATCAAGGAAGTTCGTAGGGAAATGACGGTCAAATGTGGACAAAAATGTACCGCAATACGACGCGTGATCGTACCGACAGAGCTCGTAGAGCCTGTTATTTCAGCACTTTCAGCACAGCTGGATAAAATCACCATAGGAGATCCAAGCAGAGAAGAAGTACGTATGGGGGCATTGGTTAGTAAGGATCAGGTCAATGAAGTATTGGGTAGAATTGAGACACTCAAGAAGACCGCGGAAGTCGTATATGACTCCTCTGAAAGATTATCCCCTATCGGCAAAGGTTGTGAAAATGGAGCCTTTCTCTCTCCGGTTATATTACTCGAAAACCAGCCCTTTAAAAACACAGCAGTTCATGAAATTGAAGCTTTTGGACCTGTCACTACTATTATGCCTTACGAGACTATTCGGGAAGCGATTGAGTTAACGCATTTAGGCAAAGGGTCACTCGTCTCTACCATTGCTACTTTTGATCCGGATATTGCCCGGGAATATGTATTGGGTGCGGCAGCTTATCACGGAAGGATACTCATCCTCAATCGCGAATCCTCAAAGGAAAGTACAGGACATGGAAGCCCCATGCCTATGTTGGTTCACGGGGGACCCGGCAGAGCCGGGGGAGGCGAGGAGATGGGAGGAGAACGAGGTGTAAAGCACTACTTACAACGAACCGCTTTACAGGGTTCTCCCTCCATGTTGACAGAAGTAACTCAGGTATATCAACCCGGAGCTCAATATAAGGATCCCGGCCAACATGTCTTTAAAAAACACTTTGAAGACCTTCAGGTAGGAGAGACGGTTATCACGCACAAACGAACCATCACGGAAGCGGATATCGTACAGTTTGCCAATGTGAGTTGGGATCATTTTTATGCACATACGGACATCACCTCTTTAGAGGGTACTATTTTCGAGCAGCGAGTGGCGCATGGATATTTCATACTATCAGCGGCAGCGGGTCTGTTTGTCAATCCGGACAAAGGACCTGTATTGCTTAATTACGGTCTGGAAGAATGCCGCTTTACGAAGCCGGTTTATGCCGGTATGACCATTGGGGTTCGTCTCACGGTGAAAGAAAAAATGGATCAGGAAAAACGATCAGATGAGGACATAGCAAAGGGTATTGTCAAGTTCTATGTAGATGTCTATGATGAGACCGGGGAGACCGTAGCCATTGCGACTATTCTCACTATGGTCAAGAAGAGGGATCAGTCCTAGACAACGTTATTTTTACTGGAATTTCTACTTAGTACTGATAACAAATGAGCGAATGAGTTTTGCGGAAGTAATTCAATTAGGAGATCGCCTTCTCCCAACGGAATATCGCGTTAGTAGTTTGGGGTAGATTCTGATTATACAATTTTCTCTAAAAAGAAATGCCCAAAACTTGGGGTAAGTGAGGGCATTTCAAAATACAGAGAGAATATTTTCGGGTTAATATACAGCATTTTATAATAAACGACGGAAAAAATAGAAAAGTATTTACAAAATACAGAAAAAACAGAGGGCCGAGCCAGGCTCTCATCAGATTTTATGAGACCATAAGATGTTCCCTTAGAGGCTTCTGAAACCTGTGTCCCATTGGCAAAATATGACAAAGAAAATCACAATTTGCACCCATCTTCCAACATTTCATTAACTTTGGACGTTCACCAAAAAAAGAAGCGATTAAAACCCGGTTAACCATAGCACTTTTCAATGAACTGTTTGAATCACATTTTGAAGAAATGTGTAGGATTGTTTACCCAATAGTCCCGGATAGAGAGCGCACGAGAGATATCGTTCAAGATGTCTATCTGAGTTTGTGGCGCAAAAGGGATACTCTTAATATTCACAGCACATGGGAAGGATACATATACCGTGCATGTGTACTGCGTGCACTAGATGAAGTAAGGCGCAAAAAGAGCCACTCCTCCAAGCTCGAGATGGTTCGTCAAAACACGGTAGTCACACACAACCCAATAGAAGAAGGCATGCGAGCACGTGCCTTGGAAAGAGATATTGCCGAAGCGATTGAGCAACTCGGGGAACCCACCCGGACAATCTTTGTCCTCAAGCGATTTAGTCAATTAAAAAATAGGGAGATCGCCCAACAATTGGATATATCTATTAAGACAGTGGAAAAGCATATGACGAAAGCCCTTAAATGGATGCGGGAAGCGCTTAAAGCCTATTTAAATGATTAGACTTATAATTTGCATAGGGTATGAAATACATAAAACGACATAATAGAGAGAAGCTATTCTTCTGTCGAGTTTAGTAATCGAGTAAAAAGTGAAATAAGCGTAAAGAAAGTTATATTTTGGATTATATAAAGTACATATTGGAGGAATTGACCGGGGAAATATCCCCAGAGGATGCTCGTGCTTTAGACCATTGGAAACGAGCTTCAAAAGATAATCTCCAACTCTATAGAGAAATCGTCAAAACATGGGAGTTGACTGGACAACTACCCACCGATTTTAGCCGGGAAAAACAACAAGTTCGGAGCTTACTCCAAATAGAAACACACCCTGGAAAAAAGAAGATCGGTCTATATCTCAAGTTGAGTATAGCTGCTGTTATTTTGTTGTTAATCGGAGTAGGACTAAAATCATGGAATGCTCAGGACATCGGACATAGAACTCCCAAGTCACTAGCCTATTATTCCGAGGAACAATCCAAAGAGATTACCCTCCCGGATGGGACTAAAATGCTCCTAGAACCCAATACAACGGTGAAGTTGGACACCGGCTTCAACCTTTTAAATAGAAACTTATACCTCTCCGGTGGAGCTTTTTTTGATGTCGAAAAAAACGCAAGCTTACCTTTTGTTATTCATAGCGATGGATTTAAAGTAGAAGTACTGGGAACTGCATTCTATATCTCAGATAAAGACGAATACGGAAGGGCAAAAGTATCTGTAGTAAGAGGACTTGTAAAGGTTCAATCCGGAAAAGAAGAATCCAAACTACATCCGGGGGAAACGCTCGTCATTGCGACAAAAGAGCATGTACTGACTCACGTCCCGTTTAAACTCGATTTTATCCAATTGCCATCAGCTCCTATCTTATTTGATCATACTCCAATTACTGATGTGGCACAAGCGTTAGAAAAACGTTTTGAAGTTCATATAAAACTGAAAGGCAATCCCAGTAAATGTTCTTTTACAGGAAGTTTTGATAAGGAATCTTTAGATCAAATTATAAGAATCCTTAAAAAAGCCGTTGGTCTCCACTCTCAAAAGATGAAACCCGATCAATATACCTGGATTGTTCGTCGTTGTGATTGATTTCAAACTAGTAAGCATGAACTACCTTGAAAGGGGGATATACAAAGGGAAAAGGCCACTCCTCTTGGCCCTTCTTCTACTTTCGGTCTATTTGGGATGTTTATCGGCTCAAATCCCAATGGATTCTACGATTGATTTAAAGCTTTCCGGGCAGCTTTCCTTTCGGGAGACGGTACATTTGTTGCAAGAGCGGACCGGATACAACTTTGCCTATGGGAGAGCAGGTGAATCTAAATGCAGGATCTCGCTACCGGACAAAGAAGTACCTTTAAACACGCTCCTTGATGTCGTTTTCAACCCCTGTCATATCCAATGGTCCTTAATAGGCACTCATATTGTTCTAACCCCTATTAATATGCCGCATGAAGGGTACAAAATATTTGGACGCATCTTGGATCGAACAAATCATATGCCTCTGGAGTATGCGACAATCTATATTCCCGGTACCTCAATCGGAACACAAACAGATACTGCCGGTAGATTTACCCTTACCGGCATATCTCACCCTAAACTACAGCTAAATATCCAACTCATCGGATATCATTCAAGGCAGAGGTATTACAATATTCTCAAACACACCAATAAACCACTCACGATAGAATTAGAACCACATATCATTCCCCTTTCAACCGCCATTCTGAGATATGATCGACTAGCAGACCAAACGACCATCAGCCAAATGACGCTCGAACGACAAGAGCTCGACCACCAGTTCAATATCTCTGATGATCCGCTCAAAACAGTAGCACAGCTACCCTCGGTTGCAAGCAATGGGGACCTCCTCTCCAGCGACAAGCTCTACATCAGGGGAGGAGAACCGGAAGAAAATCTACTACTCCTGGACAATGTTCGCTTTCTCTGGCCCTATTATATCGGTGGAGCCTCAGTTTTTAATCCGGAAGTTATGGAAAAAGTAGAAGTCCTTTCCGGTCAATTTAAAGCCAAGTATGGGCAAGCGATGAGTGGTATTATCAATTTAACTACTAGAAATGGAAGTACAGACCACTTTAAATCTACCTTGGGTTTGAGTGTATTTCATAGTTCATTTTTGGTGGAAGGCCCGTTTAAACACCAGAAGTCAAGCTATTTGATCGCTTTTAGAAAGACCAATAGATTTCCCTTTACAGAGATTATTACCGCTCCTCCAAAGACGAATGATTTTACTATAAAACTCTTCTTTAAATTGGGTAAAAATCATCGAATCAGTTATACCAATATTGGCGTAGTAGATCGTTTTGATTTGAACCGCATACGAATTGGACAAGATTCTTTTCATTTTCCTATCTCCAGTAATAACTCAATCACCGGCCAATCCCTGCAGTGGCAAGCTACTTTCTTCGGAAAACTGTACAACAAACTCTCTGTACATACCTCCGAACAAAAAATACGTTTTTCCATTCGAGATTCGACCTATCCCCGCCTAATTCACCTCAACAACGGTCATCTTTCCTTAAGAAATGACCTAAGTGCCTATCTGGATGCTAAGAATAAAATAGAAACCGGATTTGATTTTAATTTGGATGGACTCAATGGGAAAACAAAGGGTATATATGACGCTACGGATATTGATATTAGAGATAGTTCTTTGTTGTATTTTCAACGGGATGTCAATACTGAAAAACTCTATTTAGCAGGGTATGTACACTACGAGCACACGTTTAACCGACAGTTGCACAGTGCAATAGGTCTGAGGACGGATATTTCAAATAATAAATACATTCTTACTTATTCTCCTAGGATTAGCCTTGCCTATCAATACAACGACAAGGTAAAAATTACCGGATTCACTGGTCTTTTTCGTCAAGATCCTGATCTGAGCAATGGAGATTCCCTAGGCAGGCTACTGCCCAATCAGGTTTGGCAGTTCAATTTGGGCGCCCAATACAAGAGAAGTACGCATACTTACCTGTGGACGGAATTGTACTACAAGCACTACCAACACCTTGTCATCCTTAACCCGGATTTTGAATACGACAATTCCGGTAAAGCAGAAGTGGCAGGACTTGAACTTTTTGCTCAGTTCGAAAGGAAACAGACTACTTTTCGATTGTCCTATAGCCTTTCTAAAGCACGAAGAAAGAGAAGTCTTCAAACCCAAACACACTTGTTTTTTTTCGACCAGACACATAGGTTAAACGCTTACTTCCGATACACCCGGGCCCATAAAAAAATCACCCTACTTCCCCGTCATACTGTACTTAATTTTAGAATATATTCCGGCACCCCTTATACTTCTGTTTTGGGGTATGAAATGGTAGATTCTCGACTTTTGCCTGTATATAGCCCAATAAATTCCTACAAAAATCCATGGTATCACACCTTGAATACACGTTTTGTTTGGAGTAGGTCTTTTGGGAAAAAAGAGCGGTTTCAAATGGATTTTATGATAGAGTTTTGGAATCTTTTTAACGCGCTAAATATTTCAGAAAGAAAATATACCCCCCAACCTAATAACCCTAGCCAAGTACAAGAAATTCTACAATACCACGAAGGCAGAATCCCAAATATTGGATTGAAAATAAGATGGAAGTAATCTCCTCCCCAAGGCCCCCCCCAATGGCGTTTCAAATTTATTGGAAACAAAATCCAGGTGTTCAAAAAAAACACCATGTGTAGACGGGATTTATCCCGTCTACACGATATACTCTACATCAAATCCATTGGTCATATCCCCCGCCTTCCCAATGGCGTTTCAAATGGCGTTTCAAATTTATTTGAAACATATCCTGGTGTTTAAAAAAAACATCATGTGTAGACGGGATTTATCCCGTCTACACGATCTATCCTACATCGAATCCGTTGGTCATATCCCCCGCCCTCCCAATGGCGTTTCAAATTTATTTGAAACAAAATCCAA
>JALSTN010000174.1 GCA_026983735.1 Saprospiraceae bacterium
GGGGGGATTGATGGAAACCCTGTTTAAACTGCGGAAGGCGGGGGGATATGGCCAACGGATTTTAATGTAGGATATATCGTAGAGACGGGATGCCTCCCGTCTCTACATGATGTTTTTTTTGAACACCTGGATTTTGTTTCAAATAAATTTGAAACGCCATTGGGGGGGCGGGGGATATTTCCTATGGATTTTAATGTAGGATATATCGTGTAGACGGGATAAATCCCGTCTACACATGATGCTTTTTTTATACACCTGGATTTTGTTTCAAATAAATTTGAAACGCCATTGGGAAGGCGGGGGATATGGCCAACGGATTCGATGTAGGATAGATCGTGTAGACGGGATAAATCCCGTCTACACATGATGTTTTTTTTTGAACACCAGGGTTTTGTTTCAAATAAATTTGAAACGCCATTTGAAACGCCATTGGGAGGGCGGGGGATATGGCCAACGGATTTTAATGTAGAGTATATCGTGTAGACGGGATAAATCCCGTCTACACATGATGTTTTTTTAAACACCTGGATTTTGTTTCAAATAAATTTGAAACGCCATTGGGAGGGCCATTGAAGGGAAAATAAATAATTTGCATAATATCAATATTGTATAAATAATTAAAAAAATTAATATAAAAAAAATAACTCTTACATATTAAAAAACTATTAATATTTGAAACTTCTATGCCAATATTATCGTTAATATTGCACTGCCAAAGTTATCGGGACATCGTAAACCAATCTCAAGCAACCTGGACGAACGATAATAGATGTTAACCTACTCATCTCTTCTCTCGGTGGCTTTGGCTTTTTCTTTTTCCATTCTTCTTCGAAGGATCCCTAATACGTTTACTTTCTACTATGGCAGAAGATATTTATATTTCACCTGAAGCCTCAAAAGGGGATAGATATCAAGAGGTACACCGATATATACACGCCTTGACCGAAGATGAAAAATCACCCCTTGCAAATATTGGCAATACCTTGGCGCTCCTTCACCACGCCTTTAAATTTTTATGGACTGGTTGTTATATCGTCAAAGGTACCGAACTAGTACTGGGTCCCTTCCAAGGTCCAGTGGCTTGTACGCGCATAAGTTATGGACGTGGTGTTTGTGGTCTTGCTTGGGAGAAGGCGCGTCCAATACTCGTTCCGGATGTAGAGGCCTTTCCCGGCCACATAGCATGTAGCAGTGCGAGTCGTTCTGAAATTGTCATTCCCCTTTGGAATGCAAAGAGCAAGATCATCGGAGTGCTGGATATTGACAGTGAGTTTCTCGGGACTTTTGATGAGACGGATTTAAGGTCGTTAGAGCCGATTGCCCTGCTATTGGGGAATTGGGTGTCTCAATTATCTTGTTAGATTGGGGCCGTATATAGATTAGACACTGGCCTAATCATTTCATTATGGATAACCTCCACACTTGGCGTAGATTCCTCTTTCGTGCAGCCTGTCCATCTAGAATACTGAACAATTGACCAAAATAAATTCTAAGGAGTTGATGCACCATTTCATACCAAAAAAACATCTATGTAATTAAAGGAAGTGTTATATCCTATAAAAGTATTAACTTTCGTGTCTAATAATACGATGGATGTCAGAGGAAAAGAAACTTATCAGAGCTTGTCGAAAGGGGACGCCAAAGGCCCAACGCATTCTCTATGAGCGATATGCTCCTTTTCTCCTCGGAGTAATAAGGCGTTATATTTCATCCTATGAAGATGCGGAGGATGTAATGTCAGAGGCCATATTTAAAGTCATCACCCGTATTGACACATATGATTTTAACGGGAGTTTTGAAGGCTGGGTTAGACGAATCGGGGTCAATGAAGCCCTGATGTTCATTCGTAAAGTTCGCAATGCCTTCCGGGTCGATTCTCTAGATGAACATCCGTTTCCGATGGTCGACGAATCGGTGGATATAGATGGGCCACTTAGCCCGAGCCACCTCATTGAATTGCTCGATCAATTGCCGGAGGGATATCGCACCATCTTTAATCTTTATGTAATGGATGGGTACAAACATCGGGAAATCGGAGAGATGCTCAACATCAGTATTCACACCTCCAAATCTCAACTCATTATGGCCAAGAAAAAGTTAAAAGCTTTATTAGAGGCAGATAGTACTTTTCAAAAAAACAACAACCCTTCAACCAATAACAATCGTAATTATGTCCAATAATTTTGAAACCATATTTCGCGATTCGGGCGACAAACTCCAGATGAATCCCCATCCGGGAACATGGGGACAACTAACCGGAAGGCTAAGCAAAATCAATGCTTTTAAGAGAAAAATTCGCATGCTCAATTATTCTCTCAGAGTAGCGGTCGTTATAATAATACTGGTCAATGCGCTCTGGATCGGTAATTATTTAGTGGGGAAGAACTCCCCCACATCCATCGCCCTACTAGAGGAGTACGCGCCCGACCCTAAATACGTGTCAACTCCCATCATTTATCAGCCATCTGACACCGTTTTCAAGGATCGGCACGGGGAAAAAACGAACCTAAGCAGCGATAATACGCTGCAGCGCTCTGACAAACTGAATTTAGAGCGAATGGTTGGCGATTGGAAGCTGGCAGAAGAATTTTCCTTAACCACTGCTAAGTTTATCCCGAGGACCTTGCATATCTTCCACACGGTTGACAATCATTATTACCTGCAAGCCGGAGGCAGTAATTCCGATGCTTTTCTTCTTGAGAAAGAAACGGATGCCGAGGGTTTCAAGGTGATGAATCCGGGCATTCAACATCTCCAAACTGTCCGCAACTCCATCATTCTATATCTGGCTAACGGATTAATTATCGAATATCAGAAGAATCCAGAATCTATAATCCAATAGTTTCAGTTGGAGATTTTTCATTTCAAAATATGGCCTTCAGCTATAAAAGATGGTATATTGGAGTGTATTTTACGGATTTGACTTTGGTATGAAATGGCGGATTATCAGAAGCTGTATTTGAGTGCTTTCCTTTCTAAGGGGATATCGCTTTTCAATAAAGAATGCTCGAACCAAAAATCAAATAGTAGTTAAAACTAACGGTCCCTTCACTTTAATTAAAATGACTTCAATAGGTCCAAATATAAGCTCTATGCGCAAAAGAAAAGGGTTAAAGATCTAAGCGATAGAAGATATATGGGGTGTTTCACACAAACGCAGAATAGAAAGGAAACATCCGAAATCATATCTTACAGAACCAAAGGAGAAGGGACAAAAGAGCTCTAAGTGATTGGGGTTACGAAAAGAGTTCTTAATTATTACAAATTTTGGGCTTTAAAATACTACTACAAACAGAGATACAATTAGCATATGTCATTTAAATGGAGTAATATTTTCCCAATAATTGATGCCCTAAAGGGCTATGGAAAGGAAGAATTTAAGGGGGACATATCGGCCGGATTAACAGTAGGTGTTATGCTTATTCCACAAGGGATGGCTTATGCGATGTTGGCAGGGCTTCCACCGATACATGGGATGTATGCAGCTACAATTCCCTTAATCATTTACGCCTTTTTTGGATCTTCTAGACAATTGGCAGTCGGGCCTGTCGCTATGATTTCACTACTAACCACAGCAGGAGTCGCAGCCATCGCACACCCGGGAACTGATCAATACATACAGGTAGCCGTCTTACTTGCTTTAGTCGTAGGCGGTATTCAGTTCTTGATGGGGACGATGCGACTGGGCTTTTTAGCCAACTTTCTTTCGCACCCGATCATATCGGGTTTTACTTCAGCCGCAGCTTTGATTATAGGACTAAGTCAGCTAAAACATATTCTAGGGATATCCGTTCCCCGAACCCATCACATTCAGGAGTTAGTCGAAAAAATAATTCAAAACGCTCCTTCTGCCAATCTATATTCAATGGCAATAGGCATAGCCGGGATAATCATCATTCTACTGTCCAAAAAGATACATCGCGCCATACCCGCTCAACTTTTGGCCGTCATTTTTGGGATAGTAGTAGTACAGCTATTTGACTTGACAGACATGGGCGTAAAAATCGTAGGGGACATACCGGCAGGTCTTCCTTCTTTTCACGCCCCGATCATTGATTGGGGGCAGGCCAAAGACCTCCTTTTATTTGGAGTCACTATCTCGATCATTGGCTTTATGGAATCTTATGCAGTAGCTCGCGCCATACAAACCAAACACCGCAATTACGAAGTAGATGCCAATAGAGAGCTCATCGCGCTAGGACTGGCCAACATAGGAGCAGGATTTAGTCAAGCCTATCCGGTAGCGGGTGGTTTCGGTCGATCTGCTGTCAATGATAAGTCTGGCGCCCAAACCCAATTGGCATCTATTATTAGTGCTTCCTTGCTCATACTGATTCTACTTTTTTTCACCCCGTACTTTTATTATCTCCCTAAGGCTATACTCGGAGCGATAATTGTAGTCGCTGTTTTAGGCTTGATCGATTGGAGAGAAGTGTTATTCTTATGGAGAGCAAACAAAACAGACCTCTCACTTTTTGTGATTACTTTTCTGGGGACGCTTTTACTCGGCATCGAGCAGGGTATCGCTGTCGGAGTAATCCTTTCTCTAATCATGGTCATACTGCGAGTTACTCGTCCACACGTCGCCGAATTAGGGAAGGTGCCCGGGACCATACACTATCGCAATGTAGAGCGCTTCCCTGAACTCATCCAACAAGATGACACGTTAATCGTCCGTTTTGATGCCCAACTTTTCTTTGCCAATGTCCAATTTTTCAAAGAGAAACTCTTTGAGTTGGCAGATAAAAAAGGAGACAAACTCAAACGTATCATCATAAATGCCGAAAGTATTAACCAAATCGATAGTACGGGAATCCACGCCATCAAAGAAATCATAAACGCCTTCAACAAGAGGGGCATTGCCATCGTATTTGCTGGAGTAAAGGGCCCCGTGAGGGATGCCTTGAAAAGAGGGGGCGTGATAGATTCTATAGGCGAAGACAAATTCTATATGTGCATTGAAGATGCCGTTAATTGTCTATGCAGATCCCCTGAGCCCAAAGAAAGTTCTATGAAGGATTTCACCACTCAGTCCAATGCTTAGGGTCTCCCTTTGGAGAAGAAAGCTGACAACATTCTTATCTCCTCGTTAAAACCAAATTACTGCATTCGTTTAAACCTAAACTAGTATTCTGCAAGGGTACATTTTGGATTAAAAATACTTTCTAACTTTGCATAATTGACTATCGATTTGAAGTTGATGGATTAAACCAAAAAAAATGGAAAAAATATATATACTGCTCTTTATCGTATGGGTATTGTTCAGTGTGTCTGGCTGTGCTTTTCGCAAGAATTGTGCTACCGGAAGGAAGACGGTACCTCCAAAAAACACACCCGCCAATGCCCATATGAACCACTCAGATTTTTCCACCCTCATCGAAAGATTTGAAAATCCGGAAAGGGACAAATGGCAAAAACCTGAGAAAGTAATCGCTACACTCGGAGACCTTAATAACAAACAAGTGATCGATATCGGTGCAGGGACCGGATATTTTAGTATCCGATTGGCTAAAGCCGGAGCGGAGGTGATCGCTGCTGATGTGGATGATAGATTTAGCCACTACCTACAAGAACGCCTTGACACCACGGATGTAGCTCCGGGATCGGTAACCCCCAAGCAGGTCCAATTGGACGACCCTATGATAGCCGGTAAAAGTATGGATTTGGCACTCATTGTCAATACTTATCACCACATTGACCATCGAACAAAGTACTTCCACAAAGTTCATGAGGGATTAAAACCGGGAGGAAAACTGGTCGTCATCGACTTTAAAAAAGAAGAAACCCCAATGGGACCACCCATTGCTATCAAGGTCTCACCTGAACAGGTCAAAGAAGAGCTTTTCGAAGCCGGATTTCGACAATTTCATATTGACAAAGAACTCCTCCCCTACCAATATCTCATAATCGCCGAGTAAAAAATATACGCTTTGGGTTGAGCAAAATTATACATTAGACCTTTTTGAACCTCGTAATTATTACGGATAATATATTTCAAACCACTGTCTACTAATTAATTTTGAGTAAGCTTTTCTTGCAAACGGGTATTTTTTTCTCTGCTTAAATTCCTAATTATTGCTTTTATTTAATGCTGGACTGATCTTCTAATGCAGGGTTTATGTTAAAAAAAGCATAAAACTTGCAGCAAATAAGCAAAATAGTGCATTACATATGTAACTTGCAGGACGAATGTGCGTCTTTTATTAAATTAAAACGACCAACAACGTAAGCAATGATATTTTTGTTGTACTTTTGTAATATATAAACGATCTAACATGAAGCAATATTTACTCTCCATAGTATTTTTCCTAACGCTGACGATGACCGCTACGGGTCAGCAACAATTTGAAGTCACCACTTCAAATCCGGATACAGCAATCTTTCATCTGGATGATGCGGACTATAATAAGCAGATAAATGTTCGAATTACTAATGTAAGTGGTGAAAAACAGAGTTTGTATTGGAAGGTCTTAAAGATATCCACTCCTTCCGATTGGGCACATTATGTTTGTGACTGGAACACTTGTTATAGCCCAGGACAAGATGAGTGCCCGAGTGATGCGGCTAACAATATGAACCCAAGTGACACTATTGCGATTCAATTGCATGTTATTGATGGAGGAACTCCCGGTATAGGTGTTTATCAATTTCTTCTTTGGTCAAAGCAGGACCCAGCTGTATTAGACACTATTCAACTCGTCTTTATCGCCCAAGAAGCGACAGCCAATATCGACCCTTCTGACCAGATTAAGCTACGTATTTTTCCTAATCCGACCCAAGACTATTTTTATTTACAAGGGCAAGAGAGCTCTATACACAAGATTGAAATGTTTAGTCTACTAGGGTCCCAAGTTCGCTCTTTCAATGCCGTCACCGAATCCCCTTATTATGTAGGCGATTTACCTAGAGGTATGTACATGGTTTACCTCTATGATGCATATGGTAAGGCAGTCAAAATCTTTAGACTCCGCAAGAAGTAATTCCTTAATTTGACCTACTTCATTCTGTTTTTTGGGTATGAAATGGTACCCGCAATATGATCATGTCGGGCCCCTGTAACGCTGGCTAATACATTCGTTCTATTATTCCACCTCAAATAACCTAAAAGAGCAAAAATCAAAGCTTCTTTGAACTCTATTAATTGACGTTCAGGTAGGATCAATGAAGCGTGCGTATGAGCTTGAATTCTACTTATAAGAAAACTATTGAAAGCTCCCCCACCCGTTATTAGAACGGTTGAGTCTTCCTCTAAGAGTGATCTTCCGATTTCCATTGCAATATGTTCGACGGCAGTTCTCAATAGGTCTTCCGACGAATCAGAATATGTGTTTTGGAAGAAATGCTCTTCTACCCATTCTCTACCAAGGGATTTGGGTCCTGGAAGTTGATAATACGCAAGTTGGGTCCATTTATTCATCCATTCCGGCAGAATTTTTCCGGAAGCCGCCATTGCTCCTTCTGAGTCATAGGGCTTGTCATTCCGCTGACTAAAGTGATTGAGGACGAGATTACAAGGACAAATATCATAAGCCAGACGCACCCCATTCTTTTCATATGAAATATTGGCGATTCCGCCTAAATTTAAACAATAGGTGTATGCTCCAAACAACATCTTGTCACCTATAGGGACAAGGGGAGCACCTTGTCCACCCAAGCGTACATCCGGAGTCCTAAAATCAGAAACCACAGGAATGCCACAATGGTCTGCTATTATTTGACCATCGCCTATTTGAACTGTAATTCCCTCTTCCGGCTGATGATAGATCGTGTGTCCATGACTGGAGATAATATCCGGAACTATCGGCAACCCAGCTATACAATCAGCTATGAATTGGGCTAATACCAAACTGTAATCCCTTTCTAAACGACTAAAAGATGTTTTATCCATAGATAATGCCTCATCTAAGCGTCGGATAACAGAGGAGGGGTAAGTATAAGCGATGCTCTCTACCATTTCATACCTTATCCTTCCCCGCTCTTCGAATAAATGAACCAAAGCCAAATCCAAGCCATCTAGGGAGGTCCCGGACATGACCCCTAAAACATACATAGGTTTCATCGCTGCTTTATTCATATCATACTGCTTCATAATTATCAATCCCGCATGGGGCCAAACCAGACATGAGAAGAAAGTACCAACAAAATAGATGACGTGGGAGTACTCCTCACAGCCTAGAATTTAACAGTCCCTCTTATTGATCATTGGATTCAAAGGATTGCATTGGGTTAAGAAAGAAAAAACCCGGTATGGAAGGTATTGCCTCCATCACCGGGTCGTAAAATCGTTTTTCTTCTTCTCAATCGTACGAAGGGAACAAATCTATTATTCAAACATACCAGCGAACCATTTCTGGAACAACTTTCCTACAACAGGAACCGTTCTTTGCTTTCCGCTTACAGCACCTATAATGCTGATAATCCATAAAATAAATACTGCAATAGCCACAAATATCCCTACAACTGGAATAAGTCCAAGCAGTCCAAACAGCATAAGACCTAAGGTCTGTCGCAAATAAAATGCGGTAAATCCTGAAGGTTTACTTTGATTAAGAATTAAAGCTATCAACCATCCAAGCAACCAAAGGTGTGCTAAGATAGCATTCAAGTTGTCCTCTCCTTCAGGTGTAACGGCCTTCATCACCTTAGCAGCTGTCATTTTAACCTTGGATATAAAGCTCGGTTTTTTGATATCTGCAAAGGTGCCGGCAGCATTGGGATTGGCTACCAACAATTGGGTATTGGCGTTCTTGTGGATCTGCTTAGCGACGGGTTTCACTGCAAATGACACAGACACAAGACCCACAGCAAATAACAGAAGAAGTAATGTCTTTTTCATAGTATTGAATTTTGGTTAGTAAGATAATTTTTGCAAAGTTAATAAATATTTTATATCATATTGTCATGAGACACATAATATTATTGAAAATATAATGCAAATGAGCTTTACTCCTACAAATTCAGTTCATTAAAGCGTCTGTTCTTGCCTTATAGTACAAACCACATTTGCTCGTTCCTCGAGTAAGTCCTATGATTCTTGTCATGTCACAAGGCATCAAAATTTAAGAACGGACCTTTTATTTTAACTCAATTCAGTAGATTGTTTAAATGTAATCTTCTACCTCTTATTCTGTGGATGAAACTGCAGGATAGTCTCCCGGAGATATTCTCTATCCAAATGCGTATAAATCTCCGTAGTTAAAATTGATTCATGTCCCAGCATTTGTTGTACAATACGCAAATCCGCCCCACCTTCTACAAGATGAGTGGCGAAAGAATGGCGAAAAGTATGAGGGCTGACAGATTTTGTTATACCTGCTAAACCTGCATATTTGCGTATCATATTAAAAACAGAAATTCTGCTAATTCCCTTACCTTTTAAATTTAAAAACAACGTATCAGAAGCTCCGGGATCAATTACCGGGAGCTTTCTTCTTATCCCATCCATATATAGCCGAATGTGCTTCAGCGCATCCGGAGCAATGGGAATGATACGCTCTTTGTTGTTCTTGCCGATAACGCGGATAAATCCTATATCAAAATAGATATTGGAGATTCTGAGTCCGGTTAGTTCACTCACTCGCAGGCCGCAAGCATAAAGTGTCTCCAACATAGCTCTATCCCGATGTCCATAGGTCGTACTTAAGTCGATAGCCTCTAATAAAGCGACGACTTCATCATAAGACAATACCTCCGGAATTTTTCGTCGGAGTTTGGGACTGTCAATTTGCTCTGTAGGGTCTTTTTCAACTACATCTTCGAGTAAAAGGTATTTATAAAAACTGCGTATTCCCGACAAAATACGCGCCTGTGTTCTTTCCGCAAGTCCCAACTCAAAGAGCGTTTTCAAAAAGGATTTTATATGTTGAGGAGGAATACAAACCGTATTCTTATCCGGGTCCAAAGCCAATACAAAATCCGCCAACTTTCGAATATCTCTCAAATAAGCATCCAATGTGTGCTCCGACATGGATCGCTCGAGTTGTAAATACATTTTATATCCTGAAATGGCTGATTTCCAATCCATATTAACTGCTTCTCATTACTACTTGCCGGAAGGAAGTTTTACAAAGGTATTTAGTGCACCTATGTATTTAACCTCTTCCTCCACCAGTGGAAGCTCCACTTCAAATTCAGAAAAGAGAAAATAATTTTTGCGAACAATCAAATCATCCATCTCTTGCATTTGTCCTTCAATAAATTGGTCGGTGTATTTCTTCAATGCCTTTATAATACCTTTTCCAAGTACATCATCCGTTTTATTAATTTGTTGATGAGCCAGGTGCGTAGCAAATTGCTTTTTGTCCGGATTTGTAGCGGATGCATAGACTAGAAAGGCTAGAAATACCACTAAAAATAACTTGTTCATATCATTGATTTAGTATAAAAATTTCATTTATGCCCGATCGCCCCCTTCCCAATTATGGCAGATCTCGTCTTTTAATTCCCTTTATATTACAGAATAAAAAACGCAGGGATGCATAGACAGGTCAATAACTACAACGTCCGTACAATAAAAAAGATTTGGTTTAGACCTAAAAGATGTATTAGGATTCATAACGAGGCACGCTCTGGATTTGGTTCATTATCCCTCTTTCAAATATATGTATAAGGTCTTATGGACCACCTATTCAAGCAATCCACAAATTATCCTACCTGCCACAAATGGCGGTTGAACTTCTCGTCTTTTTTAGTGAATAATCTCTTTACACAGCTTCTGTTTGCTGACCGCTGTCGAAGAATATTATTTTTCACTCAATACAATACCCAACTCCCTAAGAAGATACTTCCTTACGGTGGAAAACACCTTATTCTTTCGCATTCATTCAGTGGATTTTTTTTGTGATAACCTTTTGATAATCTATACATAAGAAATATTCTCCACACACTCCCTTATAGTATACATAAGCTTCATTTAATTTTATTGTATTTAACAACTATCTTGACGTTTTTGTCACAGTATTTGCATAGAAAGTAAAGCAAGCAAATAATAAAATGGAGAAACAGTTTACGATGAGATATAAATTTATTTGTACACTTCTACTGTGCATAGGAGTATATAGCCTTAACAAGGCACAAATACCCATTTCAGAAGGGGTTGATCATCAACTTATAATACAAAAAATGGATCCTGGGCTTCAAGTTGCATATAACTGTAATGAAACTCCCATATTAATCATTCCAAAAGATTATCACGGTTGCCCCGGAGAATCCACGGAACCGGTATTTATAGGTCAAGCCGTCGCACACCCGGGTTCTCCTGCCTGTCCTCAACCTACACTATCCTACAGGGACAGTGTCCTCTATCAAGGGGCATGTGGCGATTTACATCTTCTGCGATTTTGGACTGCCAAAGATCCTGTCAATATACATCTCATCACACGGGATACACAAGAGGTTTTGCTTGTTGACACGATAGCTCCGGTGTTTCAATATTGCCCGGAGGATCTTACGGTGGTAGCCCCTATTCACGAATGTGATGTATCTGCAGTTTGGAAAGCCCCTATCGTATCAGACAACTGTTTTCAGTTGCTACTTGAAACCAATCACTACCCCGGAGACATTTTTCACGTAGGTGAAACAAGGGTGAGGTATATAGCACAAGACCAATGTGGCAATTTAGACTCCTGTTCGTTTACCGTCACCGTACTGGCCAATTGCTGCCAAGAACCCCCTATTATCTATTGCCCTACTGACTATAACGGATGTCCGGGGGATAGCACCTCTCCTAAAAAGACAAAGTTTGCTACAGGAATTGCGGGAGGACCGGATTGCAATGCACCTGTAATAAGTTATAATGACCATACGATTTCCACCCTTCCTTGTAGCTATCGCATAGAAAGAACTTGGTATGCCACTGATCCACTCAATTCAAGTTTGCGCGACTCCTGCACTCAAGTCATCACCCTCCTGGACACCACTCCCCCGAGTTTTAACGGCTGTCCGGCCGATATCACCGTGGCTTCAAATGCGGATTGTGAAGCCATCGTGCGGTGGGCACCGCCCCAAGCTTCCGATGACTGTGGGATAAAGTCTGTCGTCCATACGCATTCTCCGGGAGATACTTTTCCCATCGGGACCACACAGGTCATCTATACGGCCGAAGATAATTGCGGGCATACCGCCCAATGTGCATTTAACATTACGGTCACCAAGCAATGCTGTACAGAACC
>JALSTN010000175.1 GCA_026983735.1 Saprospiraceae bacterium
GCCGTATAATATTTTTTTAATATGTATCACACTTACATATTCATATCACCCATCGCTCTTTCTAAGAAGATATCACGTATCTTTTGGGACATTGTCGTACCTTTACCCATTAACCTTTTAAGGAACAAGGAACAAGGAACAAGGAACAAGGAACAAGGAACAAGGAACAAGGAGCAAGGAGCAAGGAACAAGGAACAAGGAACAAGGAACAAGGAACAAGGAACAAGGAACAAGGAACTTGTTCCTTACAACTCGCAATAAAATTCTATGGACTTATTCATTGGCGCTTTTGCGCTGAGGTCAACATAATACCGGATTCGTTATTTCATACAATACCGTTTAAGGAGCTTACTCCAGGTCTTGTCCGGTGGCTGGGGGAGCCTCCGTTTTGGTGAGGTCGTGACGAACACGCTTAATTCACCCTACGGGATTTACCCGATTTAAAAAAGCCCGCCTTCCGGTGCATTGCAGTACTTATCCCAGAAGACGGGGATTAAAATAACTTACAAATATATAAATTATGAAACGTATATATATAAAATTCAGACCAATATTTTTCTTAACTTTATTTATCTTCATTCTAGCCTCATGTAATAAAGAGGCTTCTTTGAGCTCTGTTAATAAAAACACTTCTGAAATCAACAATTTACGCCAAGATTCTTTAGAATTTTGGAAAAAGTATTTTTCGTACTTAGATGTTGACTATTTCGAAACATATGATATTATCAAGGAGCATTTATTATATCATCAGGGGGTATATGAACCTTATGAGTATTTCTTTTCCGAATCTCAGTATAATGAAATGGTTCCTTCTATCGACAGTATCAATAATCTATATTCTTCCTATTCTTTAGAAGAGTTACTAGATGAGCTAGAGAGTCAAGGACTATTTTCAAGTGAATTGAAAGACCAGTTCTTAGTCGAAATGGAAAACTACCTCGCTACTTCTTTGGATCATAACGATTACTATCTCCAAAGGCAACAGGAAATTCTTGCATCCGACATGAATGAGTTTGAGATATCCACCCTTCAAAACGAGTTGGCTATCATGCATGCTTTCTACGAATATACTATGGAGGTGCAGAGAAATTATGAAGCGGCGGACTCTCTTATGAATGGTCAAATAAATTTTAGAGATGAGAATGTTTGTGAAATAGATTGGGAGGCAGTTGCTTTAGCAGCTGCAGAAGGAAGCTTAGGGGGATTCCTTATATCCTTACCTGACATAATAAAGAAAAAGGATCCTAAAAAGACCAAGACAAAAAAGATTGCAACGGCATTCTTCAAGGCAATCCTCGGAGCCATGGTTGGAGGAGCCATAGAATGGTGGAATCAGTTCAAGGACACAGAGTTCTGCAAAGAATGCCTTGTATTAAGTCTCAGCAAAGAGTTTACTCATTTGTGTGATGATTGTGCATATTATACACCACATGCAGGGTCTAAAGCTTCTTCTTTTTCTTGGGTTAATGTTAACGCCATACCTTCCACCGCTACAACTGTACCCGGACAAACACTTCTTCTCCATCAGGTAGATCCAAATTTCAATATTGTAATGGATATAACATCAAACTGTTTAAACAAAGATCATGAAATCACGGAGTTAACAGCTGAATGGAAAGATAATATACATACAACACAAGCACTTGTTCCGGCAGGAGATCTCAGTATACTCGGTAAAGCCCTATTTAATTTTAAAAAACCTACAAATGATTCTTATGCTTCATACTACTATGAAGTTACTGAAGATTATAATTTGAG
This sequence comes from Saprospiraceae bacterium, assembly GCA_026983735.1. Lineage (GTDB taxonomy): Bacteria > Bacteroidota > Bacteroidia > Chitinophagales > Saprospiraceae > JALSTN01. The sequence continues at coordinate 1,759 of JALSTN010000175.1, forward strand.
TGGACTAGCTTTTTCATGGCCGGAAATAGCGCTCGGTGGTGTCTCTACTGTACAAAATGCTAAATCCGTTTCTTTAAATGGTCAAATCTTAACCGTAACCTGGAAGGTGGACAGAGCCCACTGGGACGAATTCTTGTCCAATCAAACGGAAGGCATCGTTAAGCTACACACTAACAATCTATGCCCGGATGGGCAAACAAAAGATCATTACTTAAAAGTTCTTATTAAAGCCGGTTTAGGACAACATAAATAATTCACCGAAAACTGAATCAGTAGTGATGACACACTACTGATTCAGTTTTAATTAAAAAATCTATATTACTATGAAAAATCTAAATGCAAACTACCTACTATTTTTCTCCGCTCTAATCCTGCTTCTAACAACCGGTTGTAATAAAATCGATGAATGTATAGTGTCTTTTGAACCTGTGTGTCAAGAGATATACAGTTATGACGCTAGTTTCTTCAAGGGTACTTACCTGGAAGATTCTCTTTGCTTAGGAGAAAATAATCCCAATACATTTTTTTATATTACATCATATATTGCAGGTCGCTCTAAGCCTGGAGAGCCATTTCCCAAACCTGAGCAACTCGTCGGCCATGGAGCAGTCTTCGTAATGCATTATGTAGTTGATGATAAAAGTTTTGAGATAGATATTAAGACCCCAGTCTACCCTTTAGACTCTTCATTTGAGACCATTATTGACGACGTAAAGCTTTATCTTAACAAGGAGAGTATCCCCATGAGATATACCAATCACAGTGATATTAGCACTTCTGACTCCAGCTATTATCGGATTGATGCAACATATGATTGTCATGCAAATGATTATAGTTATACTGAGGTAAAGTCCGTATCCTTTGCCATAAATGATGCAAAAAACGACCCTAGATTTGATAAAGACCAATACGGTAGGTGGATTAAGGTTTTGGAATTTGAAAAAAAAGACTTAGGGGATAAAATCTACTATTCGATCTTGTTTGATATTAATGTAAATCTTTATGTGCCTTACAATACACTGGGACGTCTCAAGGGAAAATTTAGAGTTAATGGGACAATCCCAAAGTAATATTACTTAATTTACTTGTCCTTACTTTATTCATTACTTCAAAATCCTAATTATGAAAGATCTATTTGCTTCGATTGTCATCAAACTATTGTTGCCATATATTCTGCTTGTTTGTTGTGCAAAGCAAAATTTAGCTGCTCAATCAAATGATTCTTTTCTTCTCTCTTTGACAATTCCGGTGAGTTTGTCTTCATTTGAAGGCTCAAAGGAAAGAGTATTTGGACCTTATTGGACTTATGTTCCCACTTTAGAATTAAGTGCGCGGTATTTCAGCAAATTTGCTGTTTCTCCAGAAGTTACAACCTATCTGGAGACACGTACGGCAAGAAGTGTATGGGGCCTTGCTTATTTTCTTCATACCCTTACCTTCGAATTGCTGGGTAACGTCAGCGTACAACGCATTTATCAACAGCTTTACGATAAACCCCTGTTCACCAAAAAAGAAAACGGGGTCACCCCGATTTGGGATGTAGGAATCGGAGCATTTGCATCCTACATATACAAAGGTAAGGAAGAGCGCTTCCCTATCGATCATCCCAACTTCAATAGATGGAACTACGGAGTTTCCGCCCAATCCGAATTTATGCTGCTATTGAAGAAAAAGCCCCATCGCCCCAGAACAAGTGTGGGGTTGGGACTTACTTATCATTATGGGATTCCCAAAATATTGGATTTTAGACTTTCTTCGTTTTATATCAACTGGATTAAAATCAATGTTCTACTTCCCTAGGGGCCTATGTCAAATGACTTTTTTATCGTACATAACCCCTTTAAACTTGGCTAAACATTCCTTTTGGATAATTCCCAAACGGTAGATCAAAATAGCATTATTAGATTAATTAGTGAAAAGATATAACACGATGCAGTCAATGAAATAATTTGGAATATTTACGTAGTATGAATGATCGAATACAACTCAGAAGTTGGGCGTGTGCTCTAAGTGTTGCGACTCCAATCCTCCAAACTCTTCGTGCGGTAACTATTTCGACACCTGTAGGATTAGGGTTTTGGCTTGCTGGCAAAACTATAGCTACTGCAGGGGTTATTCGTGGTTGTACTTAAAATTTTCTCTATAGTATTCGACTAAACGAACATGACCCCATATGCTTATCGTTTGTTGGTTATTATGGTTCGGAATATAGGACTACAAAATTCATAATACATTTATTCGCAATTTATTGAAAAAATTAGCTAAACTAAAATTTCTGCGGTAACTTGGGAAATTAGAATTATTACCACAAAAATTTTACTATTGCCATAAACATTAATCGTATTCTGATCCCTTCAGAAAAATGGGCTATTAAAAGTAATGGGTTTAAGGTTCCAACAGGAGGATAAAATCCTCCAACTTTCCCTGTTTAAACGGGGTTTTGGGCATGCGAAGAAAGAGAATACAGGGGTCTATTTAGGGTCTGAATTAAGGATAGATTAATAAATTAAAATGCATCCCTTAGAGTAAAACTCCTACTTAACAAAAGCTTTACCCCTACCAAGAATCCATACTCTCTTCCTTTGTAAATGATATTTTTATCCCAAAAACCCTTTTATTTGTAGAAAACCATACAATGGTCGAAATGGATTTGTGTACCTTGGCACTATGAAACGAACATGGATTTTATTAAACATAAATTTCACACAGAGTTTTGTTTAAAAAAATTCATGTGAGAGCGAAGCGGTTACCTATGTCCAAAAAATTTATAATACATTTATTTTCAATTTATTAGAAATTTTTAAACATATAAAACGAACACGAATTTTATTAATCATAAATTCACACACAAAGATGATTAAAAAAATTTGTGTGAGAGCGAAGTGGTTACCTATGTGCAAAAAATTTATAATACATTTATTTTCTATTTATTAGAAATTTTTAAACATATGAAACATCATAGGACTTATGCTATGCGCACGATATTTACTCTACTCTTAGGAATTGGTATAGCCTATACCGGGATGGGCCAGCTTCTTTCAGGGAAAGTCACAGACCCCCAAGGAAATCCGCTTGCCTTTGCCAGTGTGTACGTCAAACATTCGACTTACGGGGTGGCAACAGATGCCAAAGGTCGCTATTTCATAGAACTCAAAGAAGGAATGGACACCCTCGTATATAGCTATCTGGGATATGATTCTAAAGAATGGGTACTTCCAGAATCCCCCCCTTCTACCCTGCACAAAGATATCACCCTTCTGGCGAACAGTCTACAATTAGAGCAAGTAGAAGTCATCGGAGATACTCGCTCCTTTGCAAGGGCTATTATGAAAAAAGTAAGACGATCCAAAAGTAAATATCGACGCAATATAAGAGACTACTCCTGCAATACCTATTTTAAAACCTCCTTGGAGAAAAAGCTAAGAGAATTTACCTCCCGGGATTCTATCAAGCTGGCGAAGGATACAAGTGGAGAAAAGTTTAAAGATTTGCGAACCTACCTCCAAAAACAGAATGTAAACCTGATAGAATCTCATGCCGTCACTTACTTTAAGCAACCCGACAAATACAAATCGGTGATTCTCGCCCAACATGATTACTCCGAAAATGTCAAACAAAAACAAGGCATACAAGTATATTTTTCTGAATTTTCGATCGTCCCTGTACAGTTTTCTACCAACAATCCCTACTTGCTCTATACAGGAGAAGAGGATACGCGAATGGATTTTTACCGCAATTATGTTTATCTACCCAATGTAACTTCCCTCCCCCTTCTTTCTCCTGCCGCGTCCTCAGCACCCCTCAGTTATGATTTTGATTTGGAGGAGACCTTTTACGAAAAAGGCAAAAAGGTTTACAAAATTAAAGTAATCCCTCGCTTCAAAGGGGATGCCCTCTTCAGCGGATGGATTTTTATAGAAGATGAGCGTTTTGCCATTCGCTCTGTCGACCTGAGCATCAACCCTAACGCCTTGAAAATAGGCAAGGAATTTAGGATCATCCAAAATTACACTTCTATTCAGGAAGGCATCTATTTACCGGTTCGAAGGGAAATCTACTACACCATTCCGACCGGCCGGTATGACATCATCGGCAATAGCCGGATTATTCATGATTCGTATCGGGTCAATACCGGTCTCCCGGGAGTAAAATTTGACAATGAACTCTTGCATTACGACAAGGAAGCATTCGACAAATCCGAAACGTACTGGGACAGCATTCGACCGATTACACTCTTGCAACCCGAACTCAAATTTATTCACAAAACCGACAGTCTAAAAGCCTATTTCAATTCAGAGGAGTACCTCTCATTGCAAGATTCCATTTACAACAATTGGGGGATTTGGGACTTGCTACTCAATGGATTTGGGTATCAGAATAGTGTGCGTGGACGCAAGCTCTCCATCACACCGCTCATCGCACAAATTCGGCCCTTTGGCGTCGGGGGATACCGGCACGCACTCGGAGTGAGATACTCCTTTCGCCTACCCAATGAGGATCGACTGGAGACAGAAACGGAAGTGAGTTATGGCGTACTCAACAGGGACCTCAAAGCTAAAATCGGTGTAGGCTGGACGTATTTGCCCGCCCGATTTATGAGAACATTTGTACGGGTTGGGGATATGTATGAAATGGTAAACACCTACGAATCTTTTGAAGCCCTGTTAAGTCCCGCTAACTATGTCCGTTCTAGAATGATAAGCGTAGAACAACGCATGGAACTGATCAACGGGCTATTTGGTGCACTGACCCTTCGGTATTCCCTGCAAGATCCGATAACAGACATTATGCAGCCCCTCTGGATGAAAGAGACGTTCGGAGACCTGAGCCTCCCGAAAGATTTTAAGTCTTATACCAAAGCAGAAGCTATTCTCAGATTGACCTACCTTCCCTTCCAGAGATACATCATGAAAGGCCGAAGAAAAATAATCCTCCCTACCTCCTGGCCCGAATTTTCCTTTATCTGGAGAAAGGGCATACCGGATTTCTTCCGTAGCGAAGTCAATTTTGACTACATCGAACTGGGAGCTAGACAGCATAAAAAACTCTTGCGATTGGGGTATCTCAACTGGAGGGTAGAAGCGGGACGCTTTGTTAATGCCCGGAGCCTACGTCTCCTGGAGCATAGATTTTTCCGAGGCTCAGACCTCTTTTACTTCTCCAACCCCATAGAGTCCTTCCAAACATTAGGGCCGACTTTTCATACCGAAAACGCCTTCATACGAGGACATTTTGTCCATCATTTTCAAGGAGCTCTTCTCAATAAAATACCTCTGGTCCGCTATCTAAAATTAGGATTGGCAGGGGGCGCTTCTGTCTTGTATCTAGAAGATAACAATTACCGCAATACCGAATTTTTCGCTGGTCTGGAGCGTCATTTTACGATGAAAGGTCAGTTGTTTAGATTTGGATTCTGGACCGTGGCTGCAGCAGATAATGATGGAGTGAAAGCACTGCGATACAAGTTGGGTATCGATTATTACAACGCGTTCACCCATCGTTGGAGTTATTAGTATTTCTTTGGTAAATCGAAGTGGAAGAAGAGAACCGATAAAGTCTAAAAAGTGTTGAAATACAGTATCGCTGCCGCTCCTGGGAATTTTTCTGTTTAGAATCTACCAGCCAAAGCTTAATTTTTGAACCATGCAGATAATACTCAGAGCGATTTTTATCATTTTAAGCATCGGGGATGAACAGGTACCAGAGCGCTTAGATCAGAGAAACTATTGCAAAAAATACAGTTGAATTTAGGCTTTTAAATATATATAAAATATTTAATCGATATTAATCTACTTCTCGATATATTATGCAACTATTTCATACAAAATTAATATATTATGATAATAAATGATATTATTACACAATATAAATATTATAAGCAACTCGGGGATCGCACTTTCGCTCAAGTTCCCGATGAAGGATTGTTTTACGCTCCTCATGCCGAGGCAAATAATATCGTTACCCTAGTGAAGCATCTACGAGGAAATATGCTTTCCCGTTGGACGGATTTTCTTACTTCGGATGGAGAGAAGGAATGGAGACATCGAGATACAGAGTTTGAAGCCGCTGATATCACAAGTCGAACGATGATGTTGGCGTATTGGGAGGAAGGTTGGTCGTGTTTGCTGGACACCCTTGACTCGCTGACGGACAATGATATAGAGAAGACGATCTACATCCGGGGAGAAGCCTTGAGTGTCAGGTATGCCCTATTGCGACAATTGGGGCATTATGCCTATCACGTAGGACAAATCGTATATTTAGGGAAGATGGTCATGGGTACAGAATGGAACTCCCTTTCTATTCCCAAAAATGCCTCTGAGGCTTTCAATGCCTCCATGCGACGAAAAGAATAGGATGAATTCGGAATCTGACCTACCCCGATCAATCATCTTGGATTCTCATCGAAGAGGAATACAATTACTTTGGTACTTCAGATTCATCTATTTACCTGATTTTTCAACGAGGTCAAAATTCAAAAGCCCCTATCTACCGCTCGACTGTAAACCCAAGTCCTGCTATTTCATACCAGTTGAATAGAATTCAGTAGCTTTGCATCTTCTAAGGTAAAAGTAGAACCAATATGAGTGTTTCAAAGAATTATAACCCCTCGGAGATAGAGGATAAATGGTACCGGCATTGGGAAGAAAGCGGGTATTTTCACAGTACACCGGATGACCGCGACGCGTATTCGATCGTCATCCCCCCACCGAATGTAACGGGGATTTTGCACATGGGGCACATGCTGAATAATACGATTCAGGATATCTTGATACGCAAAGCGAGATTGGACGGTAAAAACGCGTGTTGGGTGCCCGGAACAGATCACGCATCCATCGCTACAGAGGCAAAAGTCGTACGGATGCTAAGAGAAAAAGGCATTAAAAAATCCGATTTGACGCGAGAAGAATTCCTTAAACACGCTTGGGAATGGACAGAAGAATACGGTGGGATTATCCTTCAACAGCTCAGAAAATTGGGTGCTTCGTGTGATTGGGAGCGAACGGCTTTTACGATGGATGAAGTGCGCTCAAAGTCGGTTATCAAGGTTTTCGTCGACCTATTCAACAAAGGCAAACTCTATCGAAAAAAGCGAATAGTCAACTGGGACCCTGAAGCAAAGACTGTCCTTTCCAACGAAGAAGTACTCTATCATGAGGAACAAGGGCATCTATACCATGTACGGTATGACTTGGCTGATGGTTCGGGGGAATCCGTCATTATTGCAACTACCCGACCCGAGACCATTCTCGGAGACACCGCGATCGCAGTTCACCCCAAGGATGAGCGTTATGTCTCATTGGTGGGTAAGCGCGTCATCGTCCCGCTTATCCGACGGGAAGTCCCGATTATTGCAGATGAATATGTAGATCGGGAGTTTGGGACCGGCGCCTTAAAAATCACACCGGCACATGACCCCAATGACTTTGAAATCGGCCAAAAACACGCACTGGAAACCATAGACATATTCCATGAGGATGCTACGCTCAATGAAGATGCTGGGATGTTTGTAGGGATGGACAGATTTGCGGCTCGCAAGGCCGTCGTCGAAGCACTGGAGCAAGCCGGACTGCTCGTAAAAGTAGAGGAGTACACGCATAGTGTCGGTCGATCAGAGCGAACAAATGCGGTAGTAGAACCCCGGCTTTCCCTACAGTGGTATGTCGATATGAAATCGTTGGCTGAGCCCGCTTTAAAGAGCGTCATGGAAGAAGATATACGCTTTGTGCCACCGAGCTACAGAAACACCTACCGGCATTGGATGGAAAATATACGAGATTGGTGTATCTCCAGGCAGTTGTGGTGGGGACACCGGATTCCTGCCTGGTATTTGGGTGAAGAGGTCTTCGTCGCAGAGACAGCAGAAGAGGCCCTGAGACAAGCGAAAGATAAAACCGGCAATACCTCATTGACAATATCCGATCTAAAACAAGAAGAAGATGTCCTCGATACCTGGTTCTCCTCTTGGCTTTGGCCGATAAGTGTATTTGATGGATTTGGAGCAGATAAGACAGATATCCAATATTACTATCCGACTTCCGTATTGGTGACGGGATGGGATATCATATTCCTTTGGGTGGCGAGGATGATTATGGCCGGCTATGAATGGATGGGCGACAAACCCTTTCAGGATGTATATTTTACCGGAATGGTTCGCGACAAGAAGCGCCGGAAGATGAGTAAGTCGCTAGGTAATTCCCCAGATGCATTGCAACTCATCTCTGACTACGGCGCAGATGGAGTGCGTTTCGGGATGCTCTCGTGTTCACCGGCGGGAGGAGACTTGCTATTTGACGAAAAGCTTCCCGGTCAAGGGCGCAACTTCTGCAACAAAATGTGGAATGCCTTAAAACTTATCATGATGTGGACCCCTTCGCAGGAGCCTGTCACCGAAGACGTTCAGGCGGTCAACAGTTTGGCCATCGGATGGTTTGAAAGCCGAAAGAATGAAGTCTTCCTACGGGTCCAACAACAGTTTGAAGAATACCGGTTGTCTGAAGCCCTAATGGATCTGTACTCCTTTATATGGAATGATTTCTGCTCTTGGTATCTCGAAATGATCAAACCCCAATACGGCACAAACACCGTAGAACGTACAACCTACGAAACAACGATTCGTTTCTTCGAAGAATTGATGACCGTGCTGCATCCTTTTATGCCTTTTGTCACGGAGGAGATCTGGCATAAACTTCGCCCTCGCGAAGCAGGGGATGATTGTATGAAAAGCTCATATCCCGTTATCGGTTCGGTAGATAAAACAAGCATAGAACGCTTTGAACAGATCAAAGACATCATCACAAAGATCCGCGACTTGCGCAATAAAAATGGCATTAAACAACGTGAGCCGCTCGCCTTAATCGCCGAGTTAACTCCGTCAGCTGAAGTACTGCTCATGTCACGAGGAGTAAAAGAGACTTTAATTAAGCGATCTGCTTTAAAAGAAGTTACACTCAGTGAACAAGTTCCTTCACATGCGATTGCATTTGTCAGTGGCACCGAAAAATTCTATCTGATATCCGATCAAAAAATCGACACAGAAGGAGAGAAAAAGCGCTTGGAGGCGGAGTTGGAATATGCCCGGGGATTCGTTCGATCGATAGAGAAGAAACTCAGCAATGAACGATTTGTCCAGAATGCGCCTGCACCTGTAGTAGAGAAGGAACGAAAAAAATTGGCTGACGGACAGGAAAGAGTACGGATCCTCACCGAAAGTATTGAGCAGTTGAATGGGTAAGGCAAGTAGCACCCACTAAACGAAATAAGGCCTCACAATGACAAATTGAGCTAAAACCGCGCATTAGAATTCACGATGTGCCGCAGTAACCTATCACTTGAGGGTTAAAGGAAGGCGAGAGTATGGCACAGAGAGATAATAAACTTAGGATTCAATAAGAGGGCTAATGGATGATTTGGATTGAAGGGCTTGGCCAAGAAGTATGCATCCTTTCGGGAGAACATACTCGTCAGAGGATATCCCACTTTCCTCTCCATCAAGCAAAGTGCTGCTTAGACAAAGCTTTTAATGGCCCATTTAAAGGAGCTTTAAACATACTTGATAAAAAGTCGACCCCTCAGGAAGTCAACCCCCTCGGATTCGCTGTTTAAACAGGGTTTTCGCATTCATTCAGAGCCAGAGCTACATCCGTTTACTTCTCTTACATTGCGAAGAAAAGCAGAATATCGAACATAGATCAACCGTTCACTAACTTAGAACTGAGAAGATCATCCATCGATACGGGTGTAGTAATAGTTGTAGAAGCCACTTCGGTAGAATAGCAGTGAGATTTTGCCAATACAAGAACAGCTCCTTTTTCACGATCAATTCATCCTTTCATCTAATACTCGTCAGACAAAATATTATTGACTAAAAGCATACTACATATTATAAATTAATCGTATATTTACAGCTAAATTAGCGAGGGTAAAAGGGTTGATTTAATGAAGATAAAGAGGTAGGGCGAAGAAGTAGGCTCTACGGTATTATTTGAGTCTTTTCATTGTCCAATACCGACAGACAAGCCCTATAGCATTAACGCAAGGAGAAATGAGAGAAGGATTAGCATTATTTTTGGATTATCTTCGAGAGGAGCGGAGGTATTCGGGACATACGATAGATGCCTATAGGGTAGATGTGCGTCAATTTATCGATTATATCGAAGGGGCCTATGAACTCGAGGAACCTGAATCGGTGAAGCATACTTTTATTCGTTCGTGGATGGTCCATCTGATAGAGCGGGGCATCGGGGCAAAGACAATCAATCGAAAGATCTCGGCATTAAGAGCGTATTTTAATTTTTTAG
>JALSTN010000176.1 GCA_026983735.1 Saprospiraceae bacterium
TAAAATAAGGATAACGTTGTATAAGTCAAAGGTTTAATGTGCGTATTGCCAGGAGTTATTTAAGCTCCATAACCACAGGGCAATGGTCGGATTGCATCGCTTCATTGGCATGCCGCACATCGATAATTCTCGGGATCAATTCCGGGGTCAAACACAAATAATCAATCCGCCAACCTTTGTTCTTAGCTCTTGCTCCCGCTCGGTAGGTCCACCAAGAAAACTCAATCGCTTGGGGGTGAAGGTGTCTATAGGCATCTACAAATCGACGGGCGCAGAGCCGATCCAACCAAGCGCGTTCTTCCGGCCGGTATCCTGAGGGATTGTCCTTCCTGTCCGGATTGTGGATGTCAAGACGGGTATGAACGATATTAAAATCACCACCGATGATCAGTGATGGATATTGATCTAATAAATTATCTATATAATGCCTGAAATCTTCAAGAAACCTCATCTTAAATGCATGTCTCTCCTCTCCACTGCTGCCGGAAGGGATGTACACATTGAGTACGGCGAAGTCTTCCCAAACCGTCAACAAGGTCCTTCCTTCGTCATCATAGGGTGAATGCCCCATCTCACAGGATATGGCTAGGGGTTTTTGACGTGCAAAAGTGGCAACACCACTATACCCTTTCTTTTCTGCATAGTTCCAATAGGTGTGATAACCTAAATCTTCAAAAAGACTATGGTCTATTTGGCCAGCTTGTACTTTGGTCTCCTGAAGCATCAGAATATCCGGTTGTTCTGTTTGAATCCAGTCTAGAAGTCCCTTTTTGACAGCCGCTCGTATCCCATTGACATTGTAAGTCGCGATTTTCATTTGGTTATAATTTTTGAAATATTGATAGTGGTGTGCTTTATTCTTTTGCAAAGGTAGACTTTTTAAGAAAAGGAGTAATATCATGGGTAGGGATTCATCATAGTGCATGTAGACAAATTTTCAACCTATTGTCTAAATTGTTTCTAGTAAATGATTTAGGGACAATTAGATTATTGATGCCGCATGATATAGTGGCAATCTATAATCAATTATTGTTTACTTTTGTCCTGAAGAAACATTTAAATACACAGGGATGGCTAAAAAGAATAAACGCAAATCAAAGATATCCGCTCGTTTGTCAGCGACGAAGCAAATCGTCCCCAAGCCAAAGATAATCGAAGCGGGAAAGAAAGATATATGGATATGGCTTAAAATTGTGGGGATATTGGCCGTCGCAGCGCTGTTATACCTACAGACAAAGGATTTTGATTTTGTACTGGACGACAAACTGGTTTATTCTGAAAATGCATATGTTCAGGATGGAGTAAAAAGCATAGGGAAAATCCTGACAGAAGACAGTTTCTCCGGTTATTTCAAGGGCCAGCGCAATCTCGTCGAGGGGGCGAGATATCGGCCCCTATCTCTCCTTACTTTTGCTATGGAAAATAGCCTCTGGGGTGGGGGAGCACGGGGTGCACATTTGCTCAATATCTTGTTCTATATGCTTGCCCTGTGGTTATTGTATGAGGTTTTGTGGGTTCTTTTGCCTCATTTCAATACCAGATGGATAGCTATAGCAGATATAGGTACATTGTTGTTTGCGCTCCATCCCATTCACACCGAGGTGGTTGCCAACATTAAAGGAAGAGATGAGATCTTGGCCTTCTTGTTTTCAATGCTGTTGCTTCTACTCTTACGAAAATACATTGTATCCCATAATTGGAGATATCTAGCAGGGTCTATTGCTTCATTTTTCCTGGGCGTGCTATCTAAAGAGCACGTTTTGTCCATGGCTTTACTAGCCCCATTGGGGATGTGGTTTTTTGCAGGTATCTCGCCGAAAAAGGCAGGAAAATTATTAGGAGTATTTTTAACTGCGGCTATAGTCTATATAGGCTGGCGATTTTGGGTTGTGGGATTTGCATCTTCGGGCAGTTTGGAGTTTGAATCTCTGATGAACAACCCATTTCTCCATATGCGATGGGATGAAAAATGGGCTACGATTGTCTATACCTTAGGGATATATTTCAAGTTGCTCATTTTTCCTCATCCGCTGACCCATGATTATTATCCATATCATATACCTATCATGCATTGGACGGACCCGGCAGTTTTGGTCAGTGCATTGCTTTATTTCTTCCTGTTGATTTTTGCTCTTCGAGGATTACAGCGAAAGGCCGTATATTCCTATGCCATCTGGTTTTATCTCGGCGCCTTGTTTATCGTATCGAATATTCCATTCACGATCGGGACCTTTATGAATGAGCGGTTTTTGTTTTTGCCCTCTTTTGGTTTGGTGATGTGGGCTGCTTGGGAAGGGGTAAAGTTGGGGTATTCGGGTATGAAATGGCAGCGTATAGTCATCGTCTTTTTAACCGTAGTTGTCCTCATCGGATATGTAGTGAAAGATATCCAACGCATTCCGGACTGGAAAACCGGATTTACACTCAACCAATCCGCGGTAAAAGTATCCGCCAACAGCGCGCGAATTAATCTTTTTATGGGGGTCTCGTATTTTAAAAAAGCACAAGCCGAAAGCGGGGAGGAGAAAAAGACCCACTTAGAAGTGGCAGACCATTATTTTTCAAAGGCTACCCGGATACTTCCGGATTATTTTGAAGCCTGGAAGATGAAAAGCGGCGTTTTGGCAGAGCAGTTTCGGATGGATGGTGATATTCATCATTTGCTCAAGGGATTTTCAGAAATTGTCCTACACAAGCCGGGTATACCCTATATTAATGATTATATTAAATACTTGAAGAAAAGAGGCAATTTCGATCAGGAGCTAGTTCGATTCTTGGATAATGTGGGATATGCGCATTTATTCAAGGAGTCTAAGTCTTATTCTTTTGCGCTTCACTATCTCACTATGGGAGAGGATATAGCGGACAGTCCAAGCTACTTTAATCATATGGCAGAGGTATATCAAGCCTTTGCCAATGATCAACAAAAGCAAACACATCCGAAGTACGATCCAAAAATATTATTACAGAGAAGTCAGTCATATAGAAAAAAAGCGTTATCTTTATCCTCGAATTAACACCCTAAATGTTTTTCGATGGATTCAGAAACACGTTATTTGATTGCGTTGACTAAAGTCAGTGGAGTCGGAGCTATTACGGCCAAACTCCTGACAGCCTATTGCGGATCTACAGAGGCGGTATTCAAGGAGAGCCCTAAGGCGCTTAAGGCTATTCCGGGTATAGGTGATGTCGTCATCAGAGGGTTGTCTGAAGCAGAACCGGAGGCCCTTTTTGAGACAGAATATCATTTCATACATGAACACGATATTCAGGTGATTCCCTACTGGGAAGAGCAATATCCATTTCGATTAAAACCCTTGGCGGACAGCCCCTTGCTATTATTTAGTAAAGGCAATCCTGAGCTTAATCAAAGGCGAATTCTCAGTGTTGTGGGAACACGTAAATGTACGCATTACGGTCGTCGGATGACGGAGAGTATTATCAAAGGCCTCAAATCCTATGATGTTATGATTGTAAGTGGTCTTGCTTACGGGATAGATGCGGAGGCCCATCAGGCAGCTCTGGCTTCCGATATGTCTACTGTGGCGGTTGTAGCACATGGATTGGATACACTCTATCCGGCTATACATCGCAAAATGGCTGAAAAGATATCTGAGCAAGGAGGAGTGATTACAGAGTTTCCAAGTGGTGTCCTTCCCCAAAAGGAACGCTTCCCAATGCGCAATAGAATTATCGCAGGGTTGTGTGATGTCCTCTTGGTCGTAGAGACAGCCAAGAGCGGAGGCTCTATGATCTCCGTCCAATACGCGACCGATTACGATCGTCAGGTCGTCGCACTACCGGGAAGAGTAGAAGATCCCATGTCCGCAGGAACTAATTATCTCATCGCCAAGGAGATTGCCCAATTGATTCGCTCGTCAGAGGATATTGCAAGGGCGATGCACTGGCCCTCCCAAAAAAAGGGGACAGGTACCCAAATAGAACTGTTCCCCCAATTGTCAATGGATGAAAAAGAGGTCTATGATATCATGACGAGAGGGGAGGAGATACCGATGGAGCAGCTGTTAGAGCAATCTACTTTTTCGTTGGGAAAGTTGGCTTCCGTATTATTGCAACTCGAGATGAAGGGTGTAATCGGTTCCTGCCCCGGGACGCGCTATGTGAAGTATTGATGATTTGAATGGCTTGATTTTGTATATTTACGGACATTTCCGCTCTTGTAAATTATACTTTTTTGGCTATCTTGTGGCCACTATGAAATTAGGAAAAAGGGTACGGTCCATTGATGTATTGCGCGGTCTTACGATCGCATTGATGATCGTAGTCAATACTCCTGGGAGCTGGTCATATGTTTACCCTCCCTTAAGGCATGCCCATTGGCATGGATGGACACCGACCGATATGGTTTTTCCATTTTTTTTGTTCATAATGGGAGTATCTATGGCCTATTCTCTTTCGAAATACGGATATCGATGGAGTTCGGGATTATGGCGGAAGGTGCTTAGACGATTTGCACTCATCTTATTAATAGGGTGGGGATTAAGAGCGTTTCCTTTTACTAATTTTGAGTGGGCTAAATTCAGATGGATGGGAGTTTTACCCCGTATTGCCTGGGTGTATTTGCTAGCGTCATTGCTTGTGCTCTCTGTGAAGAGAAAGACGGCACTCTTGGTTTCTACAGGTGTTTTGGTAGCTTATTGGCTCCTGTTGTTATACGGTAATGGTGGATCTGCGTCGCCATTTGCATTAGAAACGAATTTTGCTCGCAAGGTAGATCTTTTGATTTTAGGCGCAGATCATCTATGGAAGGGACTCGGCATTCCCTTTGATCCTGAAGGCATTTTGAGTACATTTTCCGCTATGGTGACGACGGTTTACGGGTATTTTTATGGCAGGTGGATGCGGGAACAGCCAATCAATATACCCTATGTGAGATTTAGTTTGATGTTAGGTGTTGCTGGCATTGGATTGGCATATTTATGGAATCCCTATTTTCCGATCAACAAGAGTTTATGGACCGGCAGCTATGTTCTGCTATCTACTGGTTTAGGTATCATATTACTTGCAGGATTGACCTATTGGATGGATGTACGAGATAAATTTCGTGGGCTGTACTTTTTTGAAGTATTTGGAAGAAATGCCCTGATTGCTTTTGTGCTGTCTATTTTTTTAGTCAAAGTAATGTTGTATGTCTGGAGAATGCCAGAGGTCGAAGGAGGACAGACCAATGCGTATCATTGGCTTTTTGTGAGGGTTTTCCAACCCATTTTGGGGGATTACCCGGGGTCATTGGCCTTTGCTTTGGTGTATATGTTATTGATTTGGATCGTGATGTGGAGAATGGATAAGAGGGCTATATATATCAAGTTGTAGAATACATTTATTGTCAATTTATTAGAAATTTTTAAAGATATGAAACGAGCATGAATTTTTAAATTAATGAAAGATGATAATACTTGCAAAGAATAGAATTCTTTCTGGATTAATATGCGTGCTTTTGGCCTTGGCGGGGCGTGGATTGGATGCTCAGGTATGGAGAATGGATAGCGTAGGTATTCTTCCCGAACCCGTAACTAACTCTGCGGTCATTGCTGCTACGGTAGAGGATACCCCGTATATATACACATTTGGAGGATTGGATAGTTCGAAGAAGTACTCCGGTATTCATCTTAAATCCTGGCGTTATAATACACTTTCCGGAAGGGTGGAGCGATTGGAAGATGTTCCCGATGGCCGTGGGAAAATCGCCATGGCGGCTTCAAAGGTGGATTCGATTATTTACATCATTGGCGGATATCATGTCTATGCATCAGGAAGGGAGAAATCCTCGGCTAAAATGCATAGATTCAATCTAAAATCCAACCATTTCATACAAGATGGCCCGGATCTACTATATCCTATAGATGACCATGTTCAAGTCGTTTATAAAAACCGATATATCTATGTGATTACGGGATGGATGAATACGCATAATGTTCCTTTTGTCCAGATATATGATCCGGAAACGAATCAATGGACCGAGGGAACCAAATTGCCCAATACACAATCGTACAAGGCCTTTGGTGCTTCGGGGTGTGTTGTAGGGGATACGATATATTATTTAGGGGGTGCTTCAGATCAAGGGCGTTTTGAGATAAGACGATTTCTGAGGAAAGGGGTAATCGATTCTCAGAATAATCAGCGCATCCGTTGGAGCACAAGCGAAGTCATGGACTTTGGGGGGACTTATCGGGCAGCAAGTGCTTGTGTCGGAGGAATACCTACCTGGATAGGAGGGAGTGGGCAAACGTATAATTACGATGGGATAAGCTATGCCGGTCACAGAGGTGTTCCACCGTTACAATTGATTTATGAAAAAAGAAAAGCTGAGGGAGAAGCTTTTCGCTCGGTTGAGCTGAAGGGACTTCCTATGGATCTTAGAGGTATCGGACTCGTAAATGATTCCACCCTTTACGTCCTTGGTGGAATGGGGGAGGCGCAGAAGGTTCGTCGACAGATTTTGCGCTTGCGCCTAATGCAACCTACAGGTACAGCTAATACGACCGCCAAACCGCAGGGTGGTATAAAAATATATCCCAATCCGTCTTGTAGTAGATTGAGAATATTTACGGGGAAAGTGGGGGGGGGCAGAATGCCTTACATAGTTTATCGGTTGACTGGGAAGGAACTGCTGAAAGGAAAAACAGCACGGGATGGAAGTATTTTGATGGACGGGCTACCGGAGGGTATATATCTGCTGAAAACTCCCCAAGGAATAGGGCGGTTTGTCATCAGGCATTAGAGTAACCTCTTCGCTCTTATACGATTTTATGGAAGGATGCTTAAGCCATTTTTCTGTGTAGATCAATGATCATTTAATTTCCTGCTTTTTGAATACAAAATAAAAAAAAGAATGCAACACAAGAAAGTTAAGTTTGAAGGGGGCTCCGGTCATTTGTTGACAGCAAAATTGGATTTTCCGCCGGATCGTGCACCGATTGCATGGGCAGTGATGGCGCATGGATTTACCTTGAGTAAAGACCTGTCTGCATTGCGCAATATTACCAACGCCATGAATGTTGAGGGGATCGCTGTCATGCGTTTTGATTTTACGGGATTAGGGGAGAGTGAAGGGGAGTTTTCTGAGATGAACTTCAGCTCAAACATTGAGGATATAGAAGCAGCAAGTCAATTTTTAGAACAGAATTATTCGGCACCTTCTATAGTGATCGGTCATTCACTAGGTGGAGCGGCGGCTATCTTTGCAGCATCGAGAATGTCCAATATTAAGGCTGTAGCGACCATAGGTTCTCCTTCTTGTCCGGAGCATGTCCAGCATCTTTTTACGGAGCGTTTGGACCAAATAGAGCGACAAGGGTATGCCAAAGTACGGATAGGTCCCCGTACATTCACCATAAAGAAGCAGTTTTTAGAAGATATCAGAATGCAGAATATGGAGCGGGTTTTGAATGAGCTTAATAAGCCCATTCTCATCCTTCATTCGCCTGAGGATAGGATTGTTCCGGTGAGCAATGCGGCGGAGATATATAAAGCAGCACGGCACCCCAAGAGTTTTGTATCTATACCGGGAGCTGATCACTTACTCTCTCAAAAAAAGCACTCAAGCTATGTTGGGGGAATCATCGCTCAATGGGCACGCCTCTATATTGAGATTCCTCCGGAGCCCCGTTTAAACCCGAGAGGTAAGGTCGTCGCCTACCTGGATAAGGAGGGGTATGATACCCAGATAAGGATGCGACAGCACGGTCTGGTCGTGGATGAGCCGGAGTCCTACGGAGGGACGGATTTCGGGCCTTCTCCCTATGATTTATTATGCGCATCATTGGCCTCTTGTACAGTCATAACGCTACAGATGTATGCCCGTCGCAAAGAATGGCCATTGGAAGAAGTCCGCTGTTATGTGAATTTTAGACGGGAGCATTGTGAGGATTGTCAGGATGTGTCCGGTGCTGCCATACAAAATGTATTTTACAAATCTATTGATTTTGAAGGGCCCTTATCTGAAAAACAGATCGAGCGATTACTGCAAATCGCCGCCAAGTGTCCGGTTCATCGCACCTTGGAACAGTCCGCCATCGTCCACACTCAGTGGGTCGATTATGAGGATGGATAGCTCTATTATGCTTTTTCAAGACCGTGCAGCCAAGCCTTATTCTCCTCGGAGGAATACTTTTTTTATATATTGCTTGTTGTTGTGTCGAAGCTTGAGTAGATACAATCCTTTGGGGAATCCATGTAAATCCAATGTTTCTTCCCTTAGGTTTTTGTATCGCTTGGTGAGGAGCAGTACCCCACTGGTGTTGTATAGTTCCACATAATACGTCAACGCATTGGATGATAATACTTCGATATGCAATAAGCCTGCACTGGGATTAGGCCAAACCCGATAATGCAAATTATTTGAGGAGAAGTCTTTTGTTTTGGTAGCACAAGGGCCGGAGGTCCAAGAGGTGATGCCATGTCTGTAGAAGGCGACACATTCGTTGGTGTAAGTGATAGAGTCACATCCACACACCGGATCATAAATCTCACTACAATACCTAGTGCTATCGATGAGTCGTGCATCAGTGCATTTGTATTTGCACCATCCAGGGGTCCATGAGGTGACTCCGGCATAATATAGCGCGACACATTTATTAGCATAGGTGACAGAATCACATCCACATACAGGCTTGTAAACGTGTTCAGGATTGCATTCCTCGTTAGGGTTGATTAGATTTGGAGCGCTGCATTGACACGGGCCGGGCTTCACACGGCCATAGGGACTCATCCCATTGTAATGCAACGCTACACAATAATTGAAAAAGGTGATAGAGTCACATCCGCATATCGGATCATAGACGTATTTGCAGGGATAAAATAGGTCAATGCTATCTTTTTCGATACATCTGCAGATGCCCTTGGTGTATCTCCGGACATCATTATAAACTTCTGCTATACATCGACTTTTATAAGTGATACCGTTGCAACCACACACTGGATTTACCCTTGCCTCGTTGCAAACGATTGAGCTATCTATTTGCTTAAAAGGTTTGCCAAATATAGGTTTTATGCAAGGACATGCTCCATTGGTATATTTTATAATACCGTATTTGTACCTTGCGACACAGGCATTTTGATAGGTGACAGTGTCACACCCGCACACCGGATTATAGCTGTCATCACAAACTCTGGATGGGTCAATAAGGGAGGAGTCCTTACACGGGCAAGGTCCATTAGTGAATTTTTTTATTCCTGCATATTGCTTTAACCAGCAATAGGAGATATATTCTACTGTATCACAGCCACAAATAACTTGAGGCTTTCTATTTCGATCCACTGAGTTAAAATAATCTAAGAGGGATATAACTAAACAATTTATATCAGAGGAGTCGATTTGGTTGGTATCGATACAGACCATGTTTTTTTTCTGATTGTCCGAGACCGGAAAGGGATTTTGAGCCATCGTATGCCGGGAGATGCAAAGCAGCATAATTAGAGTAAAGAATGTATGTAGCGTATAATTTTTCATATGGAATAAATTTTAATTTTTTGTGGATTATGACGAAGTATTAAAGATAGAAAGTGTATTCATATTATTTGATTGGAACATTCATGTAGTTGATTTGGATCCAATCTACATTTAGCGGTTAGAACACAGGGTTCCTTTTGGGGATCAAAGCAAAATGGTTTAGATCTCGAATTAACGCCCTCATTGAATACGTTTGCTGCGAGATGGTGTAAACTCGTTAGGATGATATGAAATGGTAGAGTAGAGGAAAGGAGAATTCCCTTCCATCTAAGGATTAGGCTCAGGCTGTTATCGGAATGCATCATAACTTAAGGAAGGTATGGTGAACGCTGTTATTTATATTGAAAATATGAATAATATAGGTACCGCTGGGCAGTGCTTGTACATCAACTGGGGTAGTCGGCACACTGGCATAAATGTCGAATGCAAGTACTTTTTTCCCCTCTGTATTATAAATTTCTACGTGGTACTTCTCCGAACTGTTTACTGAGGGATGAAGGGTCAAATGGTCAAGGACAGGATTAGGAGAAATACGCCATTGCATTGATATACTTGGTGAAGAGAAAGTTCCGGTAAGACTATCACAGAAACTGTTTTCCAAAGGACCCAATGCATAATTGGGGAAATATGGCAGGGTGCGCATATTTAAAACAGGGAGCTTTACGGCATTAGGGTGAAAGAAAATGGTATCCGTTTTATTATTGGCGTCCGTGATAAGATGAAATACAGGTTTGGAGTTCGTCTCTGTCAGTATCATTGTGCTATCATCCAAAATGCTAATTCTTTCCGGGGCTACTCCTAAGGGTAAATATTGTTGGTGTAAGGGAGAAATATTTGTGCCAATCTTATTAAGATCCAAACGAAATAGAAGCCTTTGGTAGAGTCGAATATATACTACTAATCCGGGATTGAGTATAAAGAGAGATTTAGAGTCCGGAGAGAAGGCTACATCTATGTGTTTGTAATCCGTATAAATCTCAGGGAGATATCTCGCTTTGGATAATCGGCCGGAACATCTGTCAAAATCTAAAATAACCAAACCACAATGGACGGTAGAGCGTGCTAGGGTAGTCCCATCCGGACTAAAAAGGATATTCCCTGAGAAAGCACAGCTTATGTCACTCATCGGTGGACCTAAGGATTGGACTTTCACTAGGCGGATCCCTTCAGGTTGTAGTAAATAGATGTGGTAAGTATTGGTGCGTCTTTCAGCGACTACAATCCACCAATCCCTTCCATTACCGTGTTTAGTTACGGCAAATCCCTCAACAGGAAAGTTACTGATAGGGATGTTTTTCTCAGTGACCTTCGTCGAATTACCATTTCTTTCGATAACAGAATACAATAGTCGTTCCGATTGTATTCGAAAGCTCAAATCATCGCTAGCAGTCAGATGTAATAAATAAAACTGCTGAACCTGACTGGAAACCGGCAAAAACATAGCAGCATCCGGTAGTAGATATCCATACTGTGGGCAGGATAAATCGTACACTGCACCGGGATTAATCCTATCCCCATTGTCTAATACTTCAAAGTCAGGGCCATAAATGGCACAGCCATTGGTAAAGGCAATGAGTCGACCGGAAGTGTCTGATAAGGTTGCCATGGTGCTTTCAAAATTTATATCTCGATCAATAGCTGTAAAGACTGTATCTGTTCTCGATAGGTTCATGAGCATGGGGTGCCGTTGGTCTTCATAGTACTTTTCATTAAATCCTAGAAACCAGTTTGCCCGGGTATTCTGCCCCCAAATAGAATTAGAAACTAGTAGAAAAAGTAATAAAGAGAATCTCATGATGCTTGCTTGTTTACAATGATGCAATAAATTCAAGATAAATATACGACAGAATACTTCTGTGTCCGGCTTAGTTATACGCTGCGAAATGCTCCACTTGTTAATAAAGCCTAAGGCGAATATGCTTTTTACTCTTATCATCTTAGTATTATTTATTTACGGTTTGAAGATGTGTTTATACCATACTCCATTGATCTGGAAGTCTCCATTGAGACTGTCGATGACAGGTATATGAACCGGAGTGCGTATCGTATCGCAAGGACTGTCCTCCAGAGCCTTCAGTCTATAATTGGGGAAGATGGGAATGCCGAGATATACTCCATTGCGATCCAATAGACGGAGATTATGTTGACTGACGTCACAAGATAGGCCGGGTAGATTTGGTCTATTGATGACATGAAGCACCCTATTCCTGTTTCCCGGAGTACAATATATCTTGTTATCCGGGGCTAACTGAGGCAGGAAGAAGGGAGTAATGAAATAGTCTTTATATACATCACTCTCTGCCACGATGTATCGGGAAGTGCTAACTTCTATATCATTGTATAAGTCAATCTGATAGACTTCAAATGTGTTCAATATATATACATATCGGCCATCCGGTGAAAACTCGGGCCTAATAAAACGATTTCCTTCCTTTGGGAAATGAAAAGAGAATCTCTTTCTGAAGGTCAAGGAACCGGTACATCTGTCAAAATCACAAATGATTAAAGAATATTGATAATTGGGGTTTTTAAAAGTTAACATAGCCAAGGTACGACCATCCG
>JALSTN010000177.1 GCA_026983735.1 Saprospiraceae bacterium
GCGGTGCAGAGTTTACCATTTGGGAAGAGCAATACGAAGGATTCACCGAATTGCGCATCAATCAGGATTTATCCAATCAATACTTTCAGCCCACCCTGCCCGGCGCAGGATTTAGGGATCCCTATACCGGAGAATTGCACGACCTCAATGAGATAGGAGCACGAAATTTAACCATTGAACTCTCCTTCGGATTGCGAATTTTTAGGGTGTATGAGTATGAAATAGCCGAATAATATTTTAAGGCTTAATGGATAGCAAGGGACATTTGGACAAAAAAGCAAGTATTTTTCCAAGGAGGAATAGCGGGATATAGAGACAAAGGTTAATGCTCGATTTTGAAGTCAAATTACCATGCAATAAAGTCAGCATTTAGGGTTAATTGAAGGGAATAATTCAATGTTCAAGGAGTAATAAAAACCCACTATCACAGCCCTTAAACACCACTAACCGGCTGAGAGGATCGCCCTATTTATACTCGACTGTTACCAATACGCTGAATCATATACCCTCTTGATCACTACGGGGTATTAGGAAGCGTCGAAAGGAGATATAAATGTTTCCCTTTGGATTGCCGATTAAATCCTATTTTTGCATTTTCTAAGTCAATAGGTATGGATCCTTTCACAGAAGAATACAGCAAATGAGAACGAGCGTCAAGGTGGGAGCGCCCCCTGTTTTATCAGGGATTACAGGGATAGAAGGATTGTTTTCGATGGCCCTCGACCTACCGGGTGATGAGGTTACAGTGAAGCGGGCAGACTTGCCTGAGCAACCTCTCACTTGTCGGGTTACAGGAGGTAGTAAGGTGGATAAGATTCGAATAGAGCACGCTGTCAAGAAAGCGATTCAGTTGTACCTTGACCAAAGGGGAAGTTCATTAGGAATTCGTGCCGAAGTGAGATTGCACAAGACTTTCCCCCAACATTTGGGAGAAGGTGTCCCGGCGATAGTGGCGGCGTTGTGTGGTGTGGATTTTATATATACGGATCGATGGCCCGTGCATCGGCTATTGCCCATCGCTTTGGAGACCGCCCGTGCGTATTGTCCTGAAGTCGCGGAGGCCTCCGTTTATGCATCCCTGCTGGGTGGGGTAGTTATGGATAGCGGGATCGTACAAGAGGATGAGAGATTTCACAAAGTATTTATGCCCGATGGAATGCATATCGTGTTAACCCAAATCCCCTTGGAAGTAGTAACCATATCAGAAAATTTGTCCGGCCGACAAGAGGCTAAAATCCTATCTCAAAAAGTGGCTTCCTTTATATTGGGAGGAATGACCGGAGACTGGGCTTTGCTCAAGCAAGCCCTAAAGAATAAAACAGCCTTCTCAACCGGCATCAAAAAGAAAATCTACGAAGGATGTATCGAAAAAGGAGCCATAGGCCTCGGGACATCCATGGCCCGAGATAGTCATTTGGTCTACATCCTCTGCGACAACAGCAGTATTGCCGAAGACGTCAGCCATTGGCTCCAATCCATCTTTCCCCCTTCCAAACATCAGAAAATCCCATTAATAAGCCGTATTCATCCTTCAGGACACCAGATATTTTGATGAGGTTACCCTGTGGCCCAAACGGTTATCTTATCTTTGGGCGTTCAAAATAGAGGTAAAAGCAAATACACGGATAAACGTAGTATCTCAATCGTACATAAGAGCGTAAATTGTCATTAGCGAAACTATAAAATATTGAAAAGTAAATTCCACCGCAAAACGTTTTTGCTTCATTCTCAAGCATCTTCCCTCTTCAACATCATTCGTTCTGTTTTTTCAGAAAAATATTTACTATTTTTAAATAAGAGGCAATTGCTACAAATTTGGATGCACACGTTGGGTTTCGCACTTATTTTAGGACTAACCGGATGTGGCGGACTCCGAAAACATGCAACCATTTCATACAAAAAAATGAGAGAAGAAAGTATCGTACAAATCCCCTTCGAAGTTGACCAATCCAAACTCGAAAAAGCGCTGTTACAATATATCCCGGATACGATATTTGAAGGGAGTGAACGCGATGGTTTGCCGGTAAACATCAGGGTGTACAAAGGGAAACCATTGTCAATAGCTGTCCATAAAGATATAGTAGAAATAACACTTCCGATGGAGGTCAAAATGATAAAGCGAATGGGATTTTTGACCGCTTCAGCTGAAGGCGGGCTGGTGATGACCTTGCAGTCCAAACTGGATATTGATGCCGATTGGCATCCGAAGACGAGGACGATCCTCAAGGAATACCATTGGACGAAGGAACCTAGAATTAAGTTGCTGGGCTTTAGTTTGAAAGTTGGAGAATGGTCCCGCAATTTCATAGACCATCACAAGGAAGAATGGCTAACGGCCTTAGATGACAGTCTGAGTAGAACCGATTATTTGAGGTATGAAATGGTCGCATTGGTCGATCAAATTAGACGTCCCCTCCCTTTAGATTCAGCGGGTAAAAAGAAGATGCATCTCAAACCCTTGGCCATAGGATTAAGCCCATTTAAGACTGTGGATGGTATCCTAAGCGGAGCATTGCGATTGAGCTTTGATATCGATATTCAAGAGCATATTTTACCGGATACTGCAGAAATAGAGGATGTCGTTACAGATCCTGACTTACCGGTATTCCAATGGGATATCGAAGGGGCAAAACAACAAGAAAATGCCTTTGCCCTCACCTTCAAGCGCTCCGAACTTCAGTATTTTGTAAAGGATTGGTTGGCCCATGCTGCACAAGAAGAAAAAAGCGTTGAGGTCAAAGGGAAAAAACTTACTATATCCGGGGTGGACATACTGACACAAGGCAATAAAATAGGGGCAAGAGTAACCTTCATTGGAGATCGAAGAGGGACGTTAGAGTTTGTCGCACGTCCAGCCTGGAATAACCGACGGCACCAAATCGAATTGAAGGAGGAAGAAGTGCGACTTCGGATGAATGGGCTCGCTTCTAAACTGGCCCTGCTGTTGTTTAAACATAAGCTCAAAAAGACCATTACCAGGTCAGTAGAAGAAGCCATCAACGAACGTCTGAAGCTTACTATTAAGGACATGGAAAGGGAACTAAATGACAAATTGCCCCAAGGAAGAATACGTCTTACGGACTATATGATCAACCCTATTCAAGTAAATGATGACCTTCTGTTGATGGATGTACGGCTTATAGTCAAAGGAGAAACCCAAATTAGGGGCATTCCTATTAAAGTAGTCGAATGATGTGGGTCTAGTATAAAAATTGTTTGTAACTTTCCACTCCAACGAGAAGTAAGTGGGAAAATCTCAGGCTTTGAAATGCAAGAATTTCAGGTATACATTCATTAATGATTATGCAGGTATAAAATGGCGATAAGAAAGACGAACTATGCGATTGCCGCGGGTCATCGAAGGACGCTGGAGGTTGCAGAAAACATATTAAAAGAAGGAGGCAATGCATTTGATGCAGCTATAGCCGCTTATATGGCTGCCTTTGTTACAGAACCATGTATGGCCTCTGCGGGGGGAGGGGCATTTGCCTTAGTAGGGGTTAAAGGAAAACCGGTTCAAATGTTTGATTTCTTTTGTCAGACCCCCAAATCAAAAAACCATATTTCCAATCCGGAATACCAACCCATTACAGTAGATTTTGGTGAGACTCGGGAAGTGTATTATGTCGGACTAGGTGCAGTAGCTGTTCCCGGAAGCATTGGAGGCCTTTTTGCTCTGCATGAGCGGTATGGGACAATTCCCATGACGATTCTAGCTGAACAAGCAATAGAGTTGGCAAAAAACGGTGTAGTTATAGATGCCTTTCAAGCAATAGATATTGGACTCTTGAAGGATATATTTAAGACTACTCATCGGGGACAAGAACTGTTTTATAAGAAAGATCAAGCCCTTCGAGAAGGAGATGTATATTATCCTTCTTTCCTAGCAGATTTTTTGGATGTATTATCGAGAGAGGGTAGAGATTTTTTCTACAAAGGGGAGATCGCCCGAAAGGTGGTAGAAGATATGCGTACCAAGGGAGGATATCTAACGATGAAGGATTTTGAACAATACGAAGTACATATCGGAGATGCCTTGCGATTTGAGTTTGGCAACGCTCATGTTTTTACTGCAGGATACCCGAGTCTGGGAGGAGCATTGATGAATATATACCTCGCTCATATCGCCCCCGGAGACAGTCCGATTATTTCATTTGATCACAAAGTCAATGCAGGAATTACATGTGATCAGCTCTTCAAACATCCGGAGCGAATCTCAGAGGCATTGAAAAAAGTAAATCCATCAGCACAAGGGGTGTTCCACCATCCCATCTCTACACGTGGGACCTCACACATTAGTATTATGGACGGATCGGGCAATGCCATAGGATTGACCTTTACTATCGGTGAGGGAAGTGGGTACTTCATCCCCGGCACAGATATCCATCTCAACAATATGCTTGGCGAACCTTCGCTTGTGCCCGAAGGACCCCATTCCTGGCCGGAGGACGTACGCCTGATGTCCATGATGTGCCCTACCTTAGTACACAGTACAGAAATAGGACATGTAGCATTGGGCAGTGGCGGGGCAAGTCGAATTCCCTACATGATCGCACAGGTCATCGAGCATCTAATGCATGGAAAGTCCTTGGAGGAAGCTATCCGTGGACCTCGAGTCCATGCCGAACATGAAGTCATCCATATCGAACCCGGTTTGGATTGGTTGCAGACCAAAAACGAATGGAGGGGATACACGATCAAACGATGGGAACAATCCTCTTTATTCTTTGGCGGAGTTCATGCGGTGATGAAAAAACAGGGTCGATTGGAAGCGGTAGGAGATTATCGAAGGCATGGTGTTGGAAGAGTTGTCAACTGATGTTCAATTTTGTAATTTTGTTGTTTCTACAACCCTGTTTA
>JALSTN010000178.1 GCA_026983735.1 Saprospiraceae bacterium
CCAAGGGCAAGTTATGATTCATCTTGTTCCGGGGGATCTACAAAAGAGATATTGTCAAGACTTGGGGGATTCAGTCTTTTTGGAAGAATTACCTAAAGTGCATATCCCCACACTTGATTATGAACCTCAGTTGTATCGGGCATTTGAAATCTTAGATCCACAGATGGCACCTAGCATTCATCAAGGAGACTTGGTAGTGGCTAAAATCATACATCATACAAACTGGACCAAACACTTGGGGGGGAAAAACCTATATGTCATCGTCACTAAAAGCGACATAGTAGTTAGACGAGTGGTCAATCGGATTATGCAGGAGACTTGTTTGATATTGCACACCGAAGATGATCTGGATAGCGGTCATAGAGTGGAGATGCATGAAGTTCGTCAAATATGGCAAGTAACAGAACTAATTACCAAGAATATAGATTCACAAACCGGTTATATAAAGTCTCTAGAACAACAAATATCTATACTCAAACAATCACTACAAACCCAAAAAGAACAACACACCCCCTCCTCTCGTTAGAACCTTGATTGTTTGATTTTGAATCTATAGGACCGGTCGGGACTAATTAGATACACATTCGTTTTACGAAGTAATAAAAAGAAAAAAATTGAGTGTAGAGCGTAGAGGAACGATTGTTTTAGACGATATGTACCAGGATTATTTTCTGGATTATGCTTCCTATGTGATATTAGAGCGTGCCGTTCCCGCCATTGAAGATGGCTTAAAACCGGTACAGCGCAGATTGCTTCATGCCATGTTTGAGATGCATGACGGTCGATACCACAAAGTCGCGAATATCATTGGGCAGACGATGCAGTTTCACCCACACGGTGATGCAGCGATCAGAGATGCATTGGTCAATCTAGGACAAAAAGAGCTTATCATAGACACACAGGGTAATTGGGGGGATTACCGGACCGGAGATTCGGCGGCTGCGCCGAGATACATAGAAGCACGGCTCAACAAATTTATTCTAGAGACCGGATTTAACAAGCGCACGAATCGGTGGCAAGTCTCCTACGATGGAAGGAAAGATGAGCCTATAACTTTGCCGATGAAATTCCCGCTTCTACTTGCACTCGGTGTAGAGGGTATAGCAGTAGGACTTTCTACCAAAATTCTCCCACATAATTTTATCGAACTGATCAAAGGGTCGATCCGATTACTTCAAGGAAAAAGAGTGACGATCTATCCTGACTTTCTCACAGGAGGAATCATCGATATAAGTGAATACAACCACGGACGCCGGGGGGGGAAAGTCAAGATTAGAGCCAGGATGGAAAAACGCGATAAATCCACCATAGCCATTACAGAATTGCCCTATGGAGTGACAACCTCTTCTATGATTGATTCCATCATCAAGGCCGCAGACAAAGGAAAAATAAAAATTAAAAAAGTAGTCGACAATACCGCTAAAGAGGTTGAAATCCTTGTTACTTTAGCCTCCGGAATATCTCCTGAAATAGCCATGGATGCCCTTTATGCCTTTACCAATTGTCAAGTCTCCGTATCTCCCAATGCTTGCGTAATCGTAGAAAAAAAGCCACAGTTTTTATCGGTCGAGGAAATACTGGAGTACAATACTTTTCAGACCAAAGACTTATTGGGAAAGGAGCTGGAAATAAAACTGGGAGATCTTCGTGAAAAATGGCAAAATGCCAGCTTGGCTAAAATATTTATCGAAAACCGAGTTTATCACGAAATAGAAGACAGCGAATCTTGGGAAGCTGTACTTAAAACCATCCGCTCGGAAATGAAAAAGTATGTCCGGGAACCTAAAGAGTCCTCTTCTAAAGGAGATAAGCGGCTTGTGCTGTTGCGCCCACTAAGTGAAGAAGATATCATTCGATTGACGGAGATCAAAATCAAACGTATATCCAAATACAATACCTTTAAAGAAACAGAGTATATCCTCCAACTGGAAAAGGATATCCAGCAAGTACTCTTCGATCTAGAACATCTCACTGACTTTACCATTTCATACTATAATAATCTCTTGGAAAAATACGGCAAAGAGAAAACCCGTCGTACTGAGATCACCTCCTTCGATGAAATCCAAGCGACACAAGTAGTTGCCGAGAATGCCAAACTATACATCAATCGCAAAGAGGGATTCGTCGGAACGGGTTTAAAGAAAGAGGAGTATGTGCGGGATTGTTCGGATATCGCTGATATTATCGCATTTCGCAAGGATGGCAAATACTCTGTGGCTCGCATAGGTGAAAAAATCTTTATGGGCAAGGATATCCTCCATGTCGATGTGTGGAAAAAAGGTGATAAACGCACTACCTACAATGCCCTTTATGTAGATGGCAAGAGCGGTAAAACTATGGCTAAGCGCTTTCATGTCGATGCAATCACGCGAGAGCGAGAATATGATATTACAAAGGGAACACCACGTTCCAGGCTCTTGTATTTTAGTGCCAACCCCAATGGAGAAGCGGAAAAGGTTTCGGTGCTTCTTTCGCCTAATTGTAAAGCAAGAAATAAAACGCTGGAATTTGACTTTGGTACATTGGATATCAAGGGGCGTTCTGCGGGGGGTAATACGGTCACAAAATACCCGGTCCGCAAGGTGAATTTGCTTGAAAAAGGAAAGTCGACATTAGGAGCGGTTGAACTATGGATAGATGAGGTGAGCGGTCGTATAAACAAAGATAAAAGAGGGCATTCCATCGGGGCATATGATACCGGAGACTTGATTCTTTCCCTTTACAAAAATGGGAGTTATGAACTCAAATCTCCAGAGCTTCCCCTAAAATATGACGTCAATCAATTGTCTTGGATAGGCAAATTTCAGTCGGATATACCCGTGACTTGTGTATATTTTGAGCCGGAGAAAGGATGGACGATGATCAAAAGATTCCTGATAGAGACCAAGACCTTAGGGCAAAAATTTGAATTTCTTCCGGAGACAAAAGGAACAAAGGTCTATCTTCTTTCAGGAGAGGATCCACTCCTTTTTAGTTATTCCTATAAACGCAATAATCAGAAAGTTGAAAAGGAAGTACAATCTGACAACATCGTCGATATTAAAGGGTGGAAGGCATTGGGCAATCGGTTGCATGATGGCAAATTACTAACTGCTAAAATCTCCCAAACCCCTGTTAAAACACCTGTGGAGGACCAATCAGAACAAGTCCAAAAAACCGTTCAAAAAGGCCAAGAAGACACAAAAACTTATAAACCCGGCGACGTGATTGAGTTTGATGAAAACGGCCAGGGAAAATTGTTTTAGTAGGCTTTGGGTACTGGGGTTAATGTGGACGATAACCTGGCATTCATAGGGAGATCAATGGGAAACCCTTTTGTAATATAAACATTACAGAGATTTTTTTAATGAATATGGATACATATTAATCATTATCTGTATTTTTCCCACCTTTAAAAAACATGGCCTAGTACATGAATTGGGTTTAATTATCTTATCTTTGCTCAATGAAGTTATATAGATTAATACTGAGTATATCGATATTATTCCTATTCGTTCAAGGGATAACTGCCCAACGCCAACGCACTTTCCGAGGGGGTATTATCGGTGGTATCAACCTCTCACAGATTGATGGAGATGGTATCTTGGGTTATAACAAACTCGGGGTGATGGCCGGGGTACATCTACGTGCAAGATATCGAAGCAAAATGGATCTTTGCCTGGATATGTTATACGACCAGCAAGGAAGCAGTCCTTTGACCGAATTTACCGATTACAATTCCCCCTTTCAAATCATATTGGACTATATATCTTTTCCGGTGTACGTTAAGTTCAAGGATTGGTTGGTAGAGTATCAAAAGAGCATCTATGACTATTACAGGATAGAGTTTGACCTTGGGTTGGCGTATAGCCGCGCATTTAGGATGCAAAGTCCGGGTGGGACGACCAAGTTTTATTCAAAGAATAATTACAGCTTTCTCCTTGGGGCACATTATAAGTGGAACACATCCCTAGGCTTAGGATTCAGGTATCAACGCGCCTTTCTCCCTGTGCACACCTTTCTAGATCAGGATATTCTCGTATGGGTTATTCCCTATAAGATTAGTTTCTTTACCTCCTATACTTTTTAGATTTGAACCGCTGTAACTGTTTTTTGTTACAGTTGTATTGGTTTGGAGCAATAGATGAGCTGGTATGAAATGGCAGACAAATATTTTTAAATAAACTTGCGAAATCCTGAAAAGACTAAAGTGCATTTCATATGTTTAAAAATTTATAATAAATTGAAAATAAATGTATTACAAATTTTTTGCACCTATGGAACCGCTTCGCTCTCACATGAATTTTTTTAAACATACTTCTGTGTGAAATTTATGTTTAATAAAATTCATGTTCGTTTCATATGTTTAAAAATTTATAATAAATTGAAAATAAATGTATTACAAATTTTCTGCACCTATGGAACCGCTTCGCTCTCACATGAATTTTTATTAACCAGATAACTAAAAAATACAATTAATGATAGATCACAATGCATTACTACCTCTACTGAGAAATGTCAAAGATCCAATGACAGGGCGGGACATCATTGAATCAAAGATGGTACATGATTTGAAAGTGAAGGGCAACAATGTTCATTTTACGCTAAAGCTTTTAAATCCGGATGCACCGTATAAGTCCAATTTGATATTTGATTGTATGGGACAGATCAAATCCAAGTTTCCCGATGCAGAAGTCGATATCCATGTAGAAGCTTCGCGCACCAATGCTGACGTACAAAGTCCTTTGCCACACGTCAAGAATTTTATCGCTGTAGCCTCCGGAAAAGGAGGGGTAGGCAAATCTACAGCAGCAGTCAACCTAGCTGTAGCTCTGAAGCAACAAGGATTTAATGTCGGGATCATCGATGCTGACCTATATGGCCCAAGTCTTCCTACCATGTTGGGGCTACAAGGAGAACGACCTCAGATAAAAGACATGTACGGCGTCCAGACGATGATTCCACTAGATTACAAAGGTATACCCGTGATGTCTTTAGGATTTGTAATACAACCCGAGCAAGCAGTCGTGCTGAGAGGCCCAAAACTCTCCGGGATACTAAAACAATTCATTAGCCAATGTCATTGGCCAGAATTAGATTATATGGTTATTGATTTGCCTCCGGGAACAGGAGATATTCACTTGACCCTTGTTCAAACATTGCCCTTGACAGGAGCCGTAATGGTCACTACTCCTCAGCAAGTAGCTGTCGTAGACGCAGTCAAAGCAGCCAATATGTTCTTGATCGACAATATAAAAGTGCCGGTACTCGGGATAATAGAAAATATGGCTTGGTTTACTCCGGAAGAGTTGCCGGACAATAAATATTTTCTGTTTGGAAAAGGAGGTGGAGAAAAACTTAGTCAACTCGTAAAAGCTCCAGTGATAGGACAGGTTCCAATTATGATGTCGGTCCGTGAAGGTGGAGACAGTGGCGAACCTGTAGCATGGGACACTGAGTCCAAAGCGGGAAAAATTTGGAAAAATTTGGCGATTGAGTTGGATAAAGCAGTTCAACAACGCAATGCAAACTTAGATCCAACCAATATTGTTAAAATCACCACTTATTAGAGCCATCAAAGAACTTCTATTCTTGTCATGAAAGATCAAACTGTTTTGTTGGAGCGCATCGAAAAGGCCCTGGACCAAATCCGGCCTTATCTGAGTGAAGATTTGGGAGGTGTAGAAGTGGTTAAGATCACTAGTCAAGGAGAATTACAAATCAGATGGCTAGGCAATTGTGAACATTGTAAGATGTCTGAAATGACACTCAAAGCAGGTATAGAAAATGCAATTCGCGAGAGAATACCTGAAATTAAAGCCGTCATTCCCATCAATTAAGAATACCCATCAAATGAATAGGAAGGAGCTCATCTATAGGATAAAGGAGAAAAAAAGCTTTCTGTGTGTAGGGCTGGATCCCGATATAGATCGGATTCCATCAAAAGAGGGGGACCCTGTGGATCGCATTCTATCCTTCAACAAGCAGGTCATTGATGCGACAAGAGATTACTGTGTAGCATATAAGCCAAATACTGCATTTTATGAAATGTACGGTGCTGCTGGGTGGCAAGTACTGGAAGAGACCATCGCATATATTGGCCCCGAACACTTTGTCATAGCAGATGCCAAGCGAGGAGATATCGGCAATACTTCGAAGAAATATGCCCATGCATTCTTTAATACCCTTAAGGCCGATGCGGTAACGGTAGCACCTTATATGGGAATAGATTCTGTCGCACCTTTTTTGGAATATGAAGGGCATTGGGTGGTCTTGTTGGGACTAACTTCTAACGTAGGAAGTTTAGACTTTCAAAATCAAATCTTAGATTCTGGAGAAAAACTATTTGAAAGGGTGCTTCGTCATTCATCTAATTGGGGGTCTCCAGAGAATATGATGTACGTCGTAGGAGCTACTCATCCTGAATCTTTCAAAGATATTAGAAAGATCCTTCCTGAACACTTTTTATTGGTTCCAGGTATCGGATCGCAAGGTGGGGATTTTGACGCTGTATGTCGTTATGGGATGAATAGAGATATAGGACTTTTAATCAATGTGTCCAGAGGAATATTGTACCCCAATAATAGTGAAGAAGCCTGGCTGGATGCAATAATACAATCTGCAAAACAGTATAGCCAAAGGATGAGTAAATGGGTATAATGGATTAAAATATCCATGTTTGAACCCATTCGTTCATTCCTCAGATTACAATATCACTTCTCCATATTCAGGAATCTGATCTATAATAGAATAACTCAAAATATTTGTATGTTTGTATCTTAAAGCGATACGCATCGAAACAAGCAATGAAAAAACTACCGATAGGCATACAGACATTTAGCAAGATCATCGAAGGCGACTTCGTTTATGTCGACAAAACACCAATTGCCCTTGAGTTAATACAAGAGGGCGGGTATTACTTTCTATCCCGCCCCCGGCGTTTTGGTAAAAGTTTGTTTCTTGATACACTGAAGGACATCTTCGAAGGCAAAAAAGAGCTGTTTAAAGGACTCGCGATCTACGACCGATGGGATTGGGAAGACCAATATCCCGTGCTGCGGGTGAGCCTCGGCTCCGGAGTAGAAAAGGATAT
>JALSTN010000179.1 GCA_026983735.1 Saprospiraceae bacterium
AGAACTACAATCATCGTATTTTCAATGTTATAATTGTTACGACCGCCAAAAGAATCTGAACGATCCAAAACCGGGTAACAATTCGGGCTTCATGTAAGCCCAATTTCTGATAATGATGGTGAAGGGGGGACATCAATAAAATGCGTCTTCCTTCTCCGTATTTTTTTTTAGTGTATTTGAAATAGGCGACCTGAACAATGACGGACAAGCTCTCTGCAAAGAAAATTCCACATAAAATGGGTATGAGTAATTCCTTCCGGAGGATAATTGCGATGATGGCTATGATGACTCCGATGGTCAAACTGCCGGTGTCTCCCATAAATACTCTGGCTGGGTAAGAGTTGTACCATAGAAATCCTACGCATGCACCGATAAATGCTGCAGAAAATACTACCAGCTCTGCGGTATAGGGCAAGTAAAGGATATTGAGGTAGTCCGACAAAATGGTATTGCCGGAGATATAAGCTAAAATACCCAGCGTGACACCGATAATGGCACTTACTCCGGATAAAAGACCGTCCAATCCATCCGTTAGGTTTGCGCCGTTAGAGACGGCCGTCAAAATAAATATGACGGCAAGAATAAATATTATCCCTTTGTATTTATTAGCAGCACTATGACCTAAAAATCCAAGTAGTTGGCCATAATCGAATACATTATTCTTGACAAAGGGCAGGTTTGTTGCGGTTGTTTTTACATACGCGACTTTGCCTTGTTGGGTGGATTTGACGAATTTGATCTCGTAACCATTGGCTTTGGCAACTTCGTATTTCATCCGGACAACAGACTGATCGCTCAAAAGCAACACCAATCCTACGATGAATCCTAATACTACTTGTCCTACGATCTTAAACTTGCCTTTGAGCCCTTGTTTATCCTTCTTAAACGTCTTGATATAATCATCCACGAACCCAATGGCTCCCATCCATACCGTGGCGAGTAGGACGAGCTGGATATAGACATTGTTTAAGTCACACATCAAGAGAGTAGGGATGATCACAGCGAGTAAGATAATCAATCCCCCCATGGTGGGAGTGCCTTGTTTGTCCTCTTCCCCCTGAAGCCCCAAGTCTCTGACGTTTTCGCCTATTTGCATTCTTTTCAAAAATCGTATGATCCTCTTGCCTGCCCATATCGATATCAATAGTGATAAGATAATCGCCAGACCGGATCTAAAAGATATATATTGAAACAGCCTTGCGCCCGGTATATCGAACACGCTGTCCAAATAGTCAAATAAGTAGTACAGCATTCTTTACTTTTAGATGTACAATGTCACTACCGGGTCTTCTTCTGCAACCTCCCGGCAGGGATGTTAAAATTTTCAAGTTGTTAATGTTTAACAGTTGACAGCAGGTGCTATACCTTCGTACAGCGCCCTGCTGCAACTGCTAAATCAACCTGAGAATGATAATAGAACCTACTCTATTTTCTTATCGGATTCCTTCATTAAGGTCTCCAGTATTTCTTTGTCATCGAAGGGCGTTTTTGTGTCCCCGATGATCTGGTATTTTTCATGTCCTTTGCCGGCCAATACGATGACATCTCCTTCAGATGCCAACATCCAAGCTGTTTTAATCGCTTCTTTTCGCTGCTCAATGGTGAGTAACTTTGCCTTCGTATCCTGAGGTATTCCCGCCGCGATTTGACGGAGAATACGGTCGGGATCTTCTGTCCTGGGATTGTCTGATGTCAAGATGACAATATCAGATAGAAGAGAAGCTATATGTCCCATTTTTGGTCTTTTATCCCGATCTCTGTCTCCACCACATCCAAAAACTGTGATTACCTTCCCTACGTTGGTAAGCTGCTGGATAGACTCAAGCAGTTTTGCCAAAGCATCCGGGGTATGTGCGTAATCGATGATGCCCGTGATATGCCGGCTATGCGATCGAATCAATTCCAAACGACCTTCAGCCGGTCGCGCTACACTTAGTGCCCTAAGTACTTCAGCTTCTTCAAAACCTGATAATATGCACCCTGCATAACAAGCCAAAAGATTGTAGGCATTGAACCGGGCAGTGAGTGGCGTAACAAATCTAACACCATTGAATTCCAGTTCCATTCCTCCGATCTCCATTGAGATAATTTTACCTTTGAAGGACGCGGGTTGTGCCAGCGCGTAAAACGCTTTTTTTGCCCGTGTATTTTGAAGCATTATCTTCCCTCTCGGATCGTCAATATTGGCAAGGGCAAATGCAGAAGCAGGTAGTCCGTCAAAGAATTTTTTCTTCGCTTGGATATAATGCTTCATATCTCCATGATAATCGAGATGATCGTGTGAGATATTGGTGAAGATCCCTCCTGTAAAAGGGATTTCTCTCACCCTTCCTTGTTCGATGGCATGTGAGCTCACTTCCATAGCTACCCATTCAATCCCGTATTCTACCATTTCATACAACCACCTGTTCAATGTTATCAGATCAGGAGTAGTGAGAGTTGTGGGAATGATCCTATCCCCCATTCTCACATCAATCGTTGATATCACCCCTGCAGGGTAACCCATCGCTCTCCAGGTCTGATACAACAACCGTGCGGTCGTCGTTTTGCCGTTCGTGCCGGTTATGCCGATGAGCTTGAGCTTATTGGCCGGATTGTCAAAAAACTTTTTGGCTAGTGATGCCATTTGTCCCACAACATCCCGATGTCGTATGTAAGCGACCTCCGGGTGAAGTTGTCGAGGCAAATCTTCAAGAACGATAGCCGTTGCCCCTTTGGCGATGGCTTGTTCTATGAAATCGTGACCATCTGAAACGGTCCCTTTTATCGCGAAAAACATATCTCCCGGTTGGACCGCTCGGCTATCGAGGGTCATCCCTTTGATGATTTGATGATTCGCTTGCAGAATCGAGTTGTCAGACATTTCCGACAACAAGTCCTGTATTTTCCATTTTATGTCGATCATCGCAAGTTTAGAATTATCTCCTGCCCTTTGATGGCTGAACCCGGGCGAACGGATTGTTCATAAACTTTGCCTATCCCCTTGATGCGAACCTTAAGACCTGCTTTTTCAAGAAGGTAGGCCGCATCTCTCGCTCCCATTCCGATAACCGAGGGGACTTTACCCCGCTGAATCGAGAGGGATTTAGCTCGTAAAATATTGCTATGAGCAGAGAGTTTGATCCACTCAGTCTTTGGTTTTTCCGGTAT
Source organism: Saprospiraceae bacterium (assembly GCA_026983735.1). Lineage (GTDB taxonomy): Bacteria > Bacteroidota > Bacteroidia > Chitinophagales > Saprospiraceae > JALSTN01. The sequence continues at coordinate 3,151 of JALSTN010000179.1, forward strand.
TGGGATCCCGACATATCGCAGGACTTCTTCTATATCTTTTGTATATCCTACATCCAGTCCATTGGAGGCATAGACGACAGGTTTTTTATCCTTTTCATAAGATTTAATGAATGCCTTTTCACTGGAATATACCTTGTCAACAATTTCCCGAAATATTGGTCCTGCTATTTTAGAACCGTAATAGGTACTGTCCTTAGGAATATCCATTATGCCTACGTAAACACTATACACCGGTTGATGGGCCGGAAAATATCCGATCATTGAAGACTGATATTTAAGCTCCTTTTTGTCATGACCGTATCCGCTTTGTGTAGTTCCTGTCTTTGCCGCAATCGGACATTTTGCTCCGGCAAGCGGTCTTTTAGCGGTACCTTTAACCACTACATTCCTCAACATGTCTTGTGCTGCCCGGATGACTTCCGGTCGAGCAATTTGTCTTTTGAGAATCTGCGGCGTATACTTTTTAATGACCTTCCCCTCCTGAAGTACTTGTTCTACGAGGTAGGGTTTCATTAATGTACCATTGTTTGCCACTGCGTTGTAGAAGTTGAGCATCTGAAGAGGCGTGAGTTTTACTTCATACCCTATGGCCATCCAAGGAAGGGTAACACCACTCCAACCCTGTTGGGTATTCCAGGCCTCTTTGATAAAAGGCTGGGTTTCGCCTTTCAAGTCTATACCGGAAGGTTGGTTAAGTCCGAAGGAGTTTATCCTTTGGACATATCCTCTCTGATTATTTTTGTAGTGTTTCCACACTAGGCCGGCTATCCCTACATTGGAAGAGATGGTAAATGCTTCATCCATCGTCGAACTGGTGAGGTTGTGATAGCTGGCATCTCGCATCCATTGGTCATAGAACTTGCGTTTGCCTTGATAGAGGTTAATCCTCGATTTGGGCGTGGCCAGTCCGTCTTCCATCAGTGCCAGTACACTTGCCAGCTTGAAGGTAGAACCGGGTTCCGTAGCTGTTAAAACAGCGTCGTTATACACTTCTCCCCAGCCGCCTGTCTTGGTTTTTCTAAGATTGGCTATCGCTTTTATTGCGCCGGTCTTAACCTCCATTATTAATGCAATACCCTTCGAGCCACCGCTTTTTCGAAGCCCTTCCAGCAGTGCGTGTTGGGCGATGTCTTGCATATTAACATTGAGCGTAGTTTTAATGTCACGCCCTCTGACCGGGTCTATTTTCGAGCCTTCGCTCACCGGAAGCCAAATGCCTCCTCTTACCCTTTTCATAAGACTTCCCCCATTTTTTCCAGCTAAAAATCTATCGTAACTCCCTTCAAGTCCCCGAGGGTCTCTTCCCGCGGAGAATACTCCGATAGTTCGACTGGCCAGCATATTGAAAGGTTGGACACGTTGGGTTTCCCGCTTGACAATAAACCCTCCTTTATTAGAGCCCAATCTGAAAATAGGCCATTTCTTCATCCTTTTCATTTCGGAGTAGTTCGCCCGCGATTGGATAAGGAGATAGCGATTGCGCTTTTTTCTTGCTTCTGTCAAGAGGGCCTTGTATTGGCCTGCAGAATACTGTTCATTGACATACCTGGAAAGGTACCAGGATAAAGAGTCAATACCGTTGTCAAAGATCTTTTGGGTCAGTCCATCTGCCCGCGTATCCATCCTTATTTCAAAGAATGGCAATGAGGTGGCGAGGAGTTTGTTGTCATCAGCGAGAATGTCGCCTCTATCGGCAGGAATGTCCTTGAATTTCAAGTTCATTTTGTCGATGCGACTTCTCCACTTATCTCCTTGAACCACACTGATATCGATTGTTCTCCACAGTAGCACAGCTGCCACTGCGGCAAAGGCAAACACCATAAGGTATAATCGAATCAGTACTTCTTTTTTCTTATCCATCCGGAGCTCAATCTACTTTAACTATTTCCCCGTTTTCATATCCCAGCTTATTTTCACGGTTGCTTTGCACCATTTTCATCGGGGTGCTTTGCTCCATAATTTTAGCTTGGATCTCCACATATTCTGATTTGAGCAGTTGAACTTTTCGTTCGAGTCGCTCTATCTTCCTCATTTTTTTTTCTGCCTGATGCGAATTGGCGATATACAACACCCCGAGCAATCCGAGGAGCACACTGAGGGGTAGGTTTAGGAATACCCACTCAGTGCCGCTCTTCTTCTTCGAATTCGTGATATTTTGGTTCTTTTGTAGCATTTCTATGCTTTTATTATATTTCTTCAGTTCGTATGCCAGTGCGCATTTTTGCACTCCTCGCTCTTGAGTTTTCTTTTAATTCCTCCGGACTCGCTTTGTAAATTCCTTTGTAAAGCGGCCGAAAAAAACGCTTTATCTTTCCAAAGTCATCTCGCAGTACCTTCCCCTCGACGTTCCCTGTTTTAACGAGGTTTTTGACCATCCTGTCTTCCAGGGAGTGGTATGAAATGGCCACCAATCTGCCATTGGGTATGAGAAGATCCCGTGCGCTTTCGAGCATGATTTTCAAGGATTCCATCTCTCCATTGACTTCTATCCGCAATGCTTGAAAAACCTGTGCCAGATATTTAGCTTCTTTTCCCCTAATCACCGGCCTAATCTGCCGTACAAAATGCTCGATATCCCTGAAGGTAATCCGCTGTCTTTCCCGAAGGATAAGAGTAGCCAATTGAATGGCGTTTCTCACTTCTCCATATCGGCTAAATACTTGAATCAATTCTTCTTTGGAATAAGTATTCAATATATCTGCCGCTGTCTTTCGAGCCCTTTGATCCATCCTCATGTCCAGATCTCCCGACAATCGGTAGGCGAAGCCCCGCTGCCCGACATTGAGTTGATGTGAAGAAACCCCTAAGTCCGCCAATAGTCCATCTATTTTATCGATTCGATAATAATCCATATACTCCTTTAAGAATCGAAAATCACTCCTAATAAGCACAAATCGCTCATCTTCTATCTCTCGCTCATTAGCCGCAGCATCCGCATCTTTATCGAAGCTAAAAATTCGACCTTCTCTACCCAAATTTTCAAGAATCTTCTTGGAATGTCCTCCACCGCCAAAGGTTACATCGACATATATTCCATCCGGATTGGTGATCAACTGCTGAACACTCTCCGCCAATAATACCGGCTGGTGGAATTCCATTTTTTTCTTTATGGTTGTTTTTTCCAAATCTTTTCCGGAGCCTCTCTTAGGATTCGTTCGTCTTCCTCAGCGGACTCTTCATACAAACCGACTGCCCATATCTCTATCTCGTCAGCAAGCGCCAGGACTTTTACCTCCCGCTCAATCTCTGCATACTTCAACATGTTATCGGGAATATTAATCCGTTCAGAGCTGTCCGTCTCTACATATCGCGCACTGCGCAAAAAGGCTCTTCGGTACTCCCGCTCTTCTTTGATGAGCGTGTTGAGTTGGTTTACTAATGTCGTCTTTTGTTCCCAAACCTCCTCGGGATACAGCACCAAACACCTGTCGGCACCTTGCTTTAAAACAAAACGCTTATCTCTATCCTCCCCCAACTGCTTCAGTAGGTCAGCCGGCAGCTTTAGCCGCCCTTTTCCGTCTATCCGGCATGTATAATCGCCTAGTAGCTGGATCATAGATAATCGTTTCTCAGTTTCAAGGGCAAATATACAAGCTTTCCCACTTTCTCCCACAATTTCCCACAATAAAATTACAATTATTTTTAATATATTGTGTGCTGATGCTTTGAGGTGTAAGCAAAAGAGTGATAAATCACCTTTTTTGAACCTTTTTGCGTCTATTTTCGGCAGTTTCTACGCTCTTTAGCTAAAAACTGTTATAAATTATTCATATATATTATTACATAATAAATAACTCTTTGACTGGTGCAAAGATAAGAATAGTATTTATTATATATGTATAACATTCACGTATATATTTAGATATTATTTATTTATTTCTATAATGTATAATCCTATACATTAACCAATATTATAGATTATAGTACACTACTATATATAAGTAGTGTCTCTTTGCCAGTACTTGCTATGGGTTTACCCCATTTTATGTCTTTCATAAGTGGATATCCGGTGTTAGGTAGCTATGCAGGGGGAAGCAGGGTGCCAGTCTAATTTTGTGATATTCCCTCTTACTGAGACTGAATTCGTGCCTCGTATTCGGAGCAGTAACGCAATGGGCGATTCAGCGTCCCTAAATCCGTCAATAGTATTGTGTAGTTAGCATAAGTGCTACAGCAAGCCCGTCTTATATATCCGTAGGGGGCATGCGGATGGCTAATCACACTGCTTTCACTCTTACCAACCCAAATCTCATATTAAGCCTTTTTAAAGGGATGAATAGTATGTTGAACAAATGTTAGAAAATAAATTCCTTAGGATGTTTTCTTGCAAAATGACAATTATTTCCTATCTATGAATACCGGAAAACTACCTTCGTTTCACAATGAATGGTTATTCTATTCCCCGTATAGGGGCAGATTCACATTTGTCAATCCAATCGCACCAATACGCGCCTCGCTTGCCAATACTTTATTACATTTGTTCCCTGAGTGTGATTAATTTTTCTAATTTAATTGGTTTATAAGGTGGAAAGAATATGTATAAGCGATACCGATTGGCCCAGAATAGTGATTATCGGTGGTGGATTTGCGGGCTTATCCTTAATACGGGAGCTACGAGGGAAGAGGGTTCAAGTCGTGTTAATCGATAGAAATAATTTCAATCAATTTCAACCATTACTCTACCAAGTTGCGACGAGTGGTCTAGAGCCGGATAGCATTGTTTTCCCCTTTCGAAAACAAATTGCAAACGCTAAAAATATTATTTTTAGAATGGCTGATGTTGAAAGAATTATCCCTGAATCGAAAACCGTTCTTACGGATAAGGGGGCCATTGAGTATGACTATTTGGTTATTGCCACGGGCACAAAGACTAATTATTTTGGCATAAAAAACATTGAAAAGCACGCTTTAGGACTTAAAAATATCCTTGATTCTTTGAATATCCGCCATCAAATGCTTCAAAACTTAGAATTGGCAGCTATAACCTGTGATCTTGAGGAGAAAGATGCCCTTACAAATTTTGTAATAGTGGGGGGAGGACCGGCCGGTGTAGAAATGGCAGGTGCATTGGCGGAGTTTCGTAAATACATTTTGCCAAAGGATTACCCTGAATATCCTTACTCGATCATGAAGGTCTATTTGGTAGAAGGTTCTGGAAGATTACTACCTTCTATGTCTGAAAAGGCTTCATCCAATACTTTAGAGTACTTGAAGGCATTGGAGGTCGAAGTTATATTGGATGAAATAGTTCTGGATTATGAAGACAATTTGGTTACCACCAAAAGTGGACGTCAACTTATAGCTAAGAATTTGATATGGACCGCAGGAGTGAAGGGACAATTGCCCAATGGTATCAATAAGAATCATATTGTGGGTGGAAATAGATTGAAAACCAACTCATATTTAGAAGTGGAAGGACTCGAAGGTGTTTTTGCAATAGGCGATATCGCTGCAGTGATAACCAGCAGTACACCCAATGGACACCCTCAAGTGGCACAAACGGCCATTCAGCAAGGAAAACTCTTAGCCGTAAATCTTATGAATAGCATCAACAACAAAGCTTTGTTGCCTTTTCAGTACAAGGATAAAGGGTCCCTCCCGACGATTGGGAAGAGAAGAGCGGTAGCGGATATTGGAAGGTTTAAATTTGCAGGATACTTGGCTTGGCTCTTGTGGTCATTGGTACATATTTTCTCCATTATCGGGTTCAGAAATAGATTGTTGGTTGGTATCAACTGGGCCATTAGTTATTTTAGTTATGAAAAGAGCAATCGGATCATTGTTAGAAAGTATAACCCGTCCAATGACCGCTAACGTATTGGGGCATCGAGCTTAAATATGCTCATTTGTGCTATTTCCCAAGCTAAAATCTTGTACATTTGTCTTCCAAGGATGTCTTCCTTTAAAAGTATTAGATACGGGCAACTAAAATCCACGCATATGAATTTAAAAATAGAAGGGACTTTGTGGGCTATTGTTAGCATTCCCTTTTTATACTTGATCATCCTATGGCAGAAGCTTCCGGAAAAGGTCCCTTTACACTGGGGGATCCGCGGAGAGATAGACCGTTATGGAGATAAGGGACAGTTGATATGGATCCCTGTACTTTTGCCCTTATTGACTCATCTTCTTTTCTTAGTTATTCCTAAAATAGACCCAAAGAAAAAATTGGATATCCTTGACAGGAGTTATACAAAGCTACGCTTTGGATTCATTCTCTTCATGTCCTTTCTCGCTACTCTGCTCCTGTTCATGACGAAGGAGGGCGCTTCCCTTAGCCCCAGCCTGTTTAATGTTTTTATCGGCCTCTTGGTTCTATTTCTAGGGTATCTTTTGAAGACGGTTAAACCTAATTATTTTATAGGTATCCGGACACCTTGGACGCTGGAGGATGAGCAAATCTGGAAGAAGACTCATCTTGTAGGGGGGAAGTTGTTTTTTGTAGCTGGAGTGGTTATCGTATTTTGTGCCATTCTCCTGCCTGCAGATCTCAGCACACGATGTTCTTTAGTTTTGATCTCGGTTATTGTTTTGGTCTCCATATTCTATTCGTATTATCTGTATCGACAGAAGGAGTAAATCGCATCGGATAAATGGCCAGCTGTTCGGTGGGCAGGGTACCATTAGATCAGGGTAGGGGGTCCCTCCTCCCCATAGCTTTGATCCATACTTGTATATTTTGAAGGTATGGTAAAGTGCATTATTATGGTCATATTAGTGACTATATGATGTCCTACTGTAAAAAAAAATGCGAATGATAGCAACTTTTTTCCTTTTGTGTTTGTTGAAAAGACCGTGATGAATTTTTTAATAAGAAATATTTTTTTGAAATGATTGAATTTACAGATAACAACTTCAACGAAGAAGTTGAAACTAATGATGGAGTGGCTGTTGTTGATTTTTGGGCGGAGTGGTGTGGACCCTGTCGTTTGATAGGACCCGTATTGGAACAGTTGTCAGAAGAGTACAACGGTCAAGTAAAGATCGGCAAACTCAATGTCGACCATCATCCGGAAGTCTCAATGAAATACGGTATACGCTCTATCCCTACTATCTTGTTCTTTAAAAATGGAGAGCTGGTAGATAAACATGTAGGGACCGGGGCAAAGCAATTATTTAAAACTAAGATTGACGCATTGCTTAATTAATTTGCTCTCGTTTGTTCTTAAGATATAACTTATGGGTCATCTGAGGCAGGCTTCCTCAGATGACTTTTTTTGTAAGGGACAGCCTTACTATTCTTTTTTGAGAAATGACATTTTATTTGGCTTACTGAAAGTATATAAAAAATATTATATTGTATTATATTCATATATTAGATTAATATTTTGTAAATGTGTCAACCAAATCTAGAGAGGAGAGTGGCGGTAAATGTAGAAGGTTGAAATATGTTGAGATCGGGAGACGTTCTTCTTTGAGTGTTCCCATAGCTGAATGGGGAAAATCTGCCGCGAAGTGAGTTCGATCATTTTTATCGTTTGATGGCTTCCTTAAGGGGGGAGGGTATTCCTTGGAATACGCCCAACCATTTCATACCCAATAATGAAGAAAAATATCTGCTTATGGACTTTTTTGATTCCTTTGACTTACGACAAGTTACTCATTTGGATTTATTTGCCCGTCAGGTAGTGGAGGGATTTATTATCGGATTGCACAAAAGTCCTTTTCATGGATTCTCTGTCGAGTTCGCCGAGCATCGTTTGTACAATCCGGGAGAAAGTACCAAAAATATGGATTGGAAGGTGTACGCCCGGACAGATAAGCTCTTTGTTAAGAAATACGAGGAGGAGACGAATTTGCGTTGTCAGATTGTTATTGACGCTTCTTCGTCCATGTATTTTCCGGAGCACAAATCTGTGCATCCTCAAAGACCCAATAAATTACAATTTGCTTCTTTAGCGGCGGCCTCTCTGATGCATTTACTTCGCAAACAAAGGGATGCATTTGGTTTGAGTGTATTCAACTCCGAGTTGATTCATCATACCAAAGCTCGATTGACTACCAAACATTATCGAATTTTGTTAGGTTATCTGGAGGCCTTGATCCAAGCTCCCGACTTACATATTCAAACGGATATCGCGCAGCATCTTCACCAGATTGCAGAGACAATGCACAAGCGCTCTTTGGCGATAATTTTTTCGGATATGATCGATGAAGAGCATACGGAGGAGGAGGTCTTTGCCGCCCTCCAACACCTCAAGTACAACAAACACGAAGTTGTGCTATTTCATACTATTGATAAATCTCTTGAGCTCGATTTTGAGTTTGAAGACCGGCCGATGAAGTTCATCGATATGGAGAGTGGGGAAGAGGTCAAACTCCAAAGTCACCAAGTCAAAGAATACTACACTACCCAAGTAGCGCACAAGGTACAAGGCTTAAAAGAGAAGTGCTTGCAATATGGTATTGATTATGTCGAGGCGGATATCCGCAAGGGTTTTTACCCGGTGTTGTACAATTATCTGGTCAAACGGAGTAAGATGATGTAAAGTGGTGTTTGGTGCTCGAATACTACTGTTGAGAGTCGTTATTCCATCGTTTCAACCCATAAGAATTCTTTGAATTGGCCTGCGTTCCTTCCATATCCTTTGAGGATTATAATGGGTGCCCCTTTATCCTTATGGAGAATGTTTTGTTGGGAGTAGAAGGTGGGGCAAGATGGGTAGTAGGATATTGTTTGGGTATGAAAATAGCGGACATTGTATTGGATACATGATAGAGGTAGGGGTGTTTTTCTCTAGGGACTCCTTCTAATATGGCTGCAAATACTTCGGGGCGAATATGTTCAGGGGTATAGGTATAATCATGCCACACTACGATAGAGGAAGCATGTATCAAATGCTGAAAAACCTGTTGGGT
>JALSTN010000180.1 GCA_026983735.1 Saprospiraceae bacterium
TCGATAACTCCCTGAAATATATATTTGTTTTGTAAATGAGCAATGAAATGGTAAGTTACCCGACAAAGTTTACTTTTCGATCGACTATAAATATTGGCCCAAACAAAAGAGCATTACAAATAGCAATGTGGTAAATGCCAAATTTTTAAGAAGAGGGTCGATAGTAGCCAATTTTTCTTCAGAAATCAGATAAATACTACGTCCATTTAGAAATAGCAGGGGAAGGACCAAAAGAAAGCTCCACTGTAAAGGATGATAACTTAGATGGATAAAATTGTAGAATGTTGCTAAAATAATAGCACTACTCAATAAAATCAAATGATAAATCTTGGCTGCCTTCAAACCCACGCGTACCGGAATGGTGTTTTTGGAAGCCAAGCGGTCTGAATGGATATCTCTTATATTATTGAGGTTTAAAACTCCTGTTGCCAAGGCCCCTACGCTCGCAGCAGGCAAAATAATCGATCCATCCAAATGATGACATAGCAAATAATAAGGGCCTAAAACTCCGACCAATCCAAAAAAAAGGAATACAAATAAATCTCCAAACCCTTGATATCCATATGGACTTCCTCCTGCTGTATAGTTGTATGCCGCCCAAATAGCTCCAAGTCCCGCAAAGAAAAATACACCAAAAAGCGTATTGAATCCAAGCGCAAGAAGTAGAAGAATTAATCCGCTTATCAAACTACTTATTGCAAGAAGGAGAATAGCTCTTTTCATATCAGCTTGTGAGATCTTTCCGGATTGGATCATTCTAGAAGGACCTTGTCTACCTTCATGATCTGCGCCATGAATCGCATCACCATAATCATTAGCCAGATTGGATAATATTTGAAGTAAAATAGTAGTGCTGATGATTAGCAGAGGAACAATAAAATTCTTCTTCCCACAATCCAATTCGGCAAGAAGAATACCCATCCCAACACTTGCAATGGCCAGAGGAAGTGTCCTAGGACGTGCGGCGTTTAACCAATATTTGAAAGCGGCCATTGATGCGTCTTTACTTCTTTTTACTTTTGGCTTTCCCCTTCGCTTTAAAAGCATTAGGGACTTCGTTAATTACCATTTTCTTCACTTCATCTAAGGTGAGTTCTTTGGCTTGTTCAGAGGTCATGCGTTCCCCATTGACCTTTGGAATCTTGATATTCTTTTTCCCAAACTTAATAAAGGGCCCCCATCGGCCGTTTTGAACGGATAGGTCAAGATCGACCCATTGATGGATATACCTATTAGCTTCTTTTTCTATTTTAGCCTTTAAAAGATCCAACACTTCATCATTAGAAAGTTTATCCGGATTATACCTTTTGGGAATATTTACAAACAGGTTTTTCCATTTGAGGAAAGGACCGAATCTTCCTCTACCTCGTGTTATAGGATGACCTTGGTATTCGCCAATAGGTTCATCTTGCTTTCTCTTTTGCTCAATTAATTCAATGGCTCTTTGTTCTGTCATTTCCAATGGATCCTCTCCTCTTGGAATAGATATAAACTTATCATCCCATTTGACGTAAGGGCCAAATCTTCCGGCACCGATAAGAACCGGCTTACCCATATAGTCCGGCATTTTACGTGGGAGTTTAAAAAGCTCCATTGCCTCGTCAAACTCTATAGTCTCCATAGATTGACCCGGCTTAAGGTTAGCAAACCTAGGTTTACCATCTTCTCCTACCTCTTCTCTCGTTCCTATCTGTACTACAGGTCCAAAACGAGTAAGTTGAACCAGAACCGAATGACCAGAAGCAGGATCTACTCCCAATATTCTACGTCCTTTGACTCGTTGTGCTTCATCCATGGTCTTATCCAATATAGACTTGAAGGGAACATAAAACGAGTCTATCATGTCTTGCCAAGCTATTTTCCCTTGAGCGACCTCATCAAACTTTCTTTCTATGTCTGCAGTAAAACCAAAGTTCATAATTTCTTCAAAATGGTCTTTCAAAAAGTCTGTAACGATCATCCCGATATCACTGGCAAAAAGTCTATTCTTGACACTTCCTACATTTTCAATTTTCTCTTCCACCTTTACTTGGCCTTCTGCCAATTTGTACAATCTGAAAGATGTAGGTATTCCGTCCCGAGATTCTTTTGTCACATATCCCCTACCCTTTTCCATAATTTTAGTAATCGTAGGAGCATACGTAGAAGGTCGTCCAATCCCCAATTCTTCTAATTTCTTAACCAGACTAGCTTCTGAATATCTCGGTGGAACCTTTGTCTGTCGTTCAAGCGCTATAAGCTCTTTCAAGGTCAACTCTTGGGCAAGATGCAATGGAGGAAGCATACCCCTCACTTCTTGATCCTCATCCTCGTTGTCAGACGCTAAGTATACTTTTAAAAACCCATCAAATTTAATAACTTCCCCTTCTGCCCTAAGATTTTTATCTTCAATAGTAGAAATTCCAATATCCACGATCGTCTTTTCAAGTTGTGCATTGGCCATTTGTGAGGCAATGGCCCGCTTCCAGATTAATTCATATAATCTTTGCTGATCATTGGTGGCTCCTGCAAACTTTCTATCTACGTAAGTGGGACGAATTGCCTCATGAGCTTCTTGTGCAGATTTGTTCTTGTTCTTGAATTTACGCACTTGAGCATATTTTTCCCCAAATTCAGATTTTATCAAGTTAGAAATCGCCCCTAATGCTAAATTACTCAAACTCACCGAGTCCGTTCTCATATAGGTAATTAGTCCCTGCTCATAAAGTTTTTGGGCGACAGACATAGTTTTACTAACAGAAAATCCGAGTTTTCGACTAGCCTCCTGTTGTAGGGTGCTTGTTGTAAAGGGGGCCGCCGGCTTCTTTTGTGTAGGTTTCTTCTCTATATTTTTGATACGGAACGTAGCTCCATTAGCTCTATTAATAAAGTTCTCAGCAGACTCCTCTCCCTGAAGACGCTCTTTTAGTTCAGCTTTTAGCTCTACCATTTTTCCTTGGTCATTCTCCACTAAGAAAACTCCTGATACTTTAAAGTACTTTTCAGGTAGGAATCCTTGAATTTCACGTTCTCTCTCCACAATCAATCTAAGGGTAACAGATTGGACTCTTCCTGCAGAAAGTTTATTTTTTACCTTACGCCATAAGAGTTCAGACAATTTAAAACCCACTAATCTATCCAATATCCGTCTAGCTTGCTGTGCATTTACCAAATTAATATCTACAAAACGGGGATTTTGCACTGCATTTTGAATCGCTTGCTTGGTAATTTCATGAAATACAATTCGGTGAGTTGTATTAATATCCAACCCCAATACTTCACATAAATGCCATGAAATGGCCTCCCCTTCTCTATCCTCATCCGTCGCAAGCCAAACTTCGCTTACGCGTTTAACTGCTTTCTTTAAATCATTTACGACTTTCTTCTTTTCATCTGGTACTATATATTTTGGGACATATCCGTGTTCAAGATCTATCGCCTTATCCCCTTTCTCCAAATCACGTATATGTCCATAGCTGGATTTTACTTCAAAATCTCCCCCGAGATATTTCTCTAAAGTCTTGGCTTTAGCAGGGGACTCGACAATCATAAGTTTTTTAGCCATTCTTGTTCTCTTGTAAATTCAGGGCAAAAGTATATAAAAAAAGTATAATGCATACTATCTTATCACAATCCTCCCTATTCCAATACATCTACTATAAAAAAATTAGACCCAAACCAATAATCTGACTTGGGTCTAAATGGGCGGAGGAAGAGGGATTCGAACCCCCGGTACCCTTTCGAGTACGCCGGTTTTCAAGACCGGTGCATTCAACCAGCTCTGCCATTCCTCCATCTTTCGGATAGCGGGTGCAAAAGTAATCTAAAAAAATAATATACTCGGTATCCGTAATGTATTTTCTTATATTTGACTTCAATATCATCTAGTATTTGGTTGCACATACAAGAGAAACCCCTCTCATATGTAGTCACTTATAATGTATTATGCTTCATTAAACCCATACAATACACTATCCTTATCCCCACTATAGTATAGTCGTTAAGACTATCAATTTTACTACAAACCAATCCCAGAAAGAATTCCACAAAAATAGCAGTATAATTTATAGTTCTAAAAATTAAAAGTGTGTATCTTTGCGCACTCAAATAAAATGGTGGATGTAGCTCAGTTGGTTAGAGCGCTGGATTGTGGTTCCAGAGGTCGCCGGTTCAAATCCGGTCTTCCACCCTTTTTTACCTATTTTTACTACATAATGTGCTGTATATCAGTCGCATTTCTTCCGGGCGAACAACAATTTTGTGGCAAGTTTTTGGCAAGCTTATTAAAAAAATTGTTGTTTTATGAGTAAATTATCCATTAAATAAGTCCCAGCTAAGCTATCGACTAGGAGCATCTGGTATATTTATTCTTATCTATCCGATTCCAAAGAAAGCAGACTGTTGAGCGTCCATAAAACGAGCTATTCGCATGCCCCGCTTTGCTTTTAAGACTTTGGTTTCAATTTTTGATAAAGATACATTACCTACCTGATATCTCTATTGATGCAAGAAGCTACCCACACTTATTGGATAAAAGGCTAAAAAATGCAGTTTTATACCACCTGTTTGATACTTGAAATAATCAAATAATACAAAAAATACAGAATCTATTCCTAATCTAATAGGAAATTAAAGGAAAATATATACTTTAGCGTTTTCAAAAAATCTATCAATTGTTTAACCTAAATCATATACAATGTCAAAAAAACATCAAATAGTAGTAATTGGTGGAGGTACCGGTGGGATTATGACCGCTTCACGATTGTTGCGAGAAGGAAAAAATCTCGATATTGCGGTGATCGAACCAGCTGATACCCATTATTACCAGCCGGCTTGGACCCTCGTAGGTGCGAACACATACAGTTTTGAGAAAACGGCAAGACCCATGTCTGAAGTCATGCCGTCAGGTGTTAAGTGGTATAAAGAATTTGTCACCTCGTTTCAACCTGAGGATAATAGCATTACTTTAAAAAACGGAGACGTTATAGCTTATGACTATCTTGTCGTTTCTCCAGGTCTTCGGATGGCCCCGGAATTAGTTGAAGGTCTAACCGAAGCAATGGACAATGGAGTTGTATGTAGTAACTATACAGACGCAAGACACACTTGGGATGTACTTAAGAACTTCAAGGGGGGAACTGCTTTATTTACTCAACCCACTACTCCTATTAAATGTGGGGGAGCCCCGCAAAAAATTATGTATCTTGCAGAAGATCACTTTAGAAAATCCGGAGTGAGGGACAATACAAAGGTCTTGTTCGCCACAGCTGGATCAGTTATTTTCGGGGTAAAGCCCATTGCAAAAACATTGATGAGTGTAATAGACAGAAAGGATATCAACGTTAGATTTTTCCACCAACTTGTAGGAGTGGATGGCAAAAACCAAATCGCTTGGTATAAATTAGCCAAAGAACCTGATGGTGCTGTTGTGACAGATGATAAACACACTGTACAAGATCTTGACAAGACTATTCAATACAATTACAAAGACGTTAAAGTCACTATTGATGGGGATCGTTATGGCATTCACTTTGATATGTTACATTTGGCACCTCCTCAAGCATCACCTAAATTTGTGGCTTCTTCCCCTCTAGCCAATGCGGATGGATGGTTGGATGTCGACCACTTTACATTGAAGCACAATAAATATGACAATATTTGGGGACTAGGCGATGTAGCGGCTCTACCTACAGCTAAAACTGGTGCAGCCATTCGAAAACAAGTTCCTGTCGTTATTGACCAATTACTTGCTAGGACGCAAGATGCTCAGTTAAAGGGTAAGAAGTACAATGGGTACTCCTCTTGTCCACTAGTGACAGGTTATGGTAAAATGGTTTTGGCAGAGTTTGATTATGATAAAAACTTCACTCCGGATCCTGAATTGAAAAAGATGTTAATATTTGACTCCTCAAAGGAGCATTGGCGTCTTTGGATTTTGAAAAAATATATCCTACCCTATTTGTATTGGAATAAAATGCTAAAAGGAAAGGATGTATAATGCACATCTCCTGTAATAGGACAAAAAAGCATCATTGGACTTCCAATGATGCTTTTTTTATATCCATACATCTATGTGTAGTTCTTGACTGAAGGGAATTAACAATAATCAGATAACTTATCCACACACTGCTCACTTTTATGGGACCGCATATAATGCACAAGAAAGCAAAACCGGCATACATCCCTTGAAATTATTGCCAATTTTATAAGAACTATTCATGTGAGAGCGCAGCGGTTACATAGCTGCAGAAAATTTATAATACATTTATTATCAATTTATTGGAAATTTTTAAAGGTATGAAATAGCTTAATAGGTCCTTCGTTAATACCTACGACAACTCCCTTTGCCTTTTCTTTTCCAAGAGAAATAGCCCGAATATCACGTACATTGTCCGGCAGAAAGAAGCCACACTTAGCACCAGAATATTGCGCATAGTGTTTACCATCCCCTTTATTAATTAATAACAAACCCGAAAATGCGTCTGCTCTTGTCGTTTCGGGTTCGGGTTCAAACATATTGCCAGCAAGCAAAATATCCTTGTGACCATCCTTGTTATAATCATCAATAATAATCCCGGTCACCCATGAAAGTTGCGCTTCATAAGGTAAAGGCACTATTTCAAAATGATCCTTCTCATTGATCAACACTACACTTGAAAATTCTTCTGCTGTCATATGTAAGGAGTTTTCCATTTCTTCTCCTAATATATCTTTTACCTCTGCCGCTGCAAATGCACGATATGATGGAAACTTATCCTTTATATAGTTTAACTCTTGGGAGGAACATTGACGACCTCGAATAGGAACTAATTTGCCCTGATAGTTCTTCGCTAAATATGGATCGTATGTTCCATCCTTATCAAAATCTGCGGCATATATGTGAAAAGGCTTTTCCTTACTCGCCTTGAACTTATAATTTTGGCCAATATTTCCCACTACAAAATCTTCATCTCCATCCCCATCTAAATCTCCTGCTGCTATACGATTCCACCATCCATGCGTCAACGGAGTACCATATGATTTATTTGACTGAATAAATCCGGTATCAGACTGGATAAAAACAGATATGGGCATCCATTCCCCTACAAGGATTAAGTCCGGACGATGATCCTCATTGAGATCTGCCCAAACTGCATCCGTAACCATTCCTACCTTATCAAACATCTTAACAGAAGCTTCATCCGGGATTAACTTGCCCTTCTCATTTTTCAATATAAAACTATTAGGGGCATAGGGATAATAATCCGGAACTATCCTCCCCCCTACAAAGACATCCACATCTCCATCTCCATCATAATCCATCGGTTTAACACAACTTCCCGATATGGTAATAGCTGGCAATTCCCCCCTCTTTGTAAATCTACCATGCCCATCATTCAAATACAGTCGGTCTTGATATTTATCACTATTTACTCCAAATTCTGTACCTCCGGAACTTACATATAAATCCAGATCTCCATCTTGATCTACATCAAAAAAGGCTGCACCTCCATCTTCCCTTCCCCGGTCCTCTTCAAAAAGTGGATTGGATTTCTTCTCAAAACTGCCCTTCGTAGTTTGAACATATAAGACTCCGGCCTGAAGCAAGGAGGAACCGATATAAATATCTTGCAACCCATCTGAATTGACATCTCCTACCGCCAAAATCGGACTTTGCTCAGAATGTCGATGAGGCAAAAGGACTTGGGTCCTAAAATCTTGATATCTATTTTCTTTATGAAAAAAGGGAGGAGTGAATGGATGTAGAACTTGTTTAAAAATTTCCAACTTAGGACTCGAAGGCCTAGCTAATAGAGAGGGCTTTGCCATTTCATATGAAATAGTCAAAACTTGATCAGCTTTAACATCTATCTTTTTAGAGCGCTTCTTATCAGGCCAATACACGACAACACTATCCACTACTTCTGTGCTCCCTAAACCAAAATGCAACCTCGGCTCAACGGATGAAATATATCCACGGGCTGTTTTGAACTCTTCATAAAGTAGACGCCCCTGAGCATAAACAAATACTTTAGCACCCAATCCAAAAGTATTTAGGGAAGGTCCTTTTAAGCGTATCCTGAGATAATGTCCCTGACTTATCTTATTCTCATATACTTGTGCCTCCTGATTCAAATTATTAATCACAAGGTCCAAGTCACCATCTTGATCAAAGTCTCCGATGGCCGCACCATTTGAAAAAGTCTTTTGGGTCATCCCCCAATCCTTAGATTTATCTTCAAATTTTAAGTTCCCGACATTCTTAAAGATATAATTGTGCAGTGGGTTGGAGGGGAACAGATCTATGACCTTTTGGATATCAGGAACCGGCTTACCTGCTTTTCTCAACAATATTATGGAGTCGACCAATCTAGCCACTTTTCCCTTAGAATCGTTATCAAAAATATCTCTCAAATAACCATTGGCTATAAAGACATCGCGCATTCCGTCATTATCAAAATCTGACCCAAGAACAGCCCAGCTCCAATCCGTATGCTTCAAACCAGAGTAATTTGAGATTTCACTAAAGCTACCATTCCCTCTGTTTAATTGGACAGAATTATGCATATACTGGAAGTGAAAATGCCCCTCCTCAAAGAGGTAATTATGCTCCTTGGGAGACATCATTGGTGCCATGGTCACTTTAGCTCTCCAATAATCCGCTGGCAACATCTCTGTTGCTAATATTTCCTCATAACTATCATTGTTTAAATCTGTTACATCTAATCCCATAGAGTAAAAACTAGTGTGGTTCGTCACTTCTCTAATAACTTGCTTGAATGTACCATTTCCCTGATTCAAATAACAATAGTCATTCTCTATAAAATCATTTGAGACATAAATATCTATGTATCCATCATTATTCAAATCAGCAGCGGCTACGCCCAAACCATATCCATAATTATTATTGATAATACCCGATGATTTAGAAACATCTGTAAAATGCCCATTTCCATCATTGCGAAATAAATGATCCCTTTCGTATTCTGAGGCATTCACCCGCCCAGCCAAGTCCTCCTCAATGGAATGATGGAACTCTTTAGGTCGATTGGTTACATATAAATCTAAATCTCCATCGTTATCCATATCAAAAAACACCGCAGCAATGGAAAATCCGGCATCATCTATACCGTATCGATGTCCTTCCTCTTTAAACGTCCCGTCCTTTTGATTTATAAATAATAAGTTCTTGCGATGCTCCGCATTTTCTAACCACCCACCACGTGTGACATAAATATCCAACCATCCATCCCCATTAACATCTGCCATTATAGTCCCGGTGCTCCACTCTTTACCTCCCTGGACTCCTGCTTCTACACTTACATCCTCAAACTTAAAACCACCTTGATTCAGATAGAGTTTGTTTGGTGTCATATTACCCACCAAGTAAATGTCCGGCAGACCATCCTGATTAATATCTCCTACCGCGACCCCTGCTCCATTATACATGTAATTGAAGCCTAAATTATTAATATCCCAGCTTTCCTTGATAGAATTACTGAAGGTAATTCCCGATCTGGTTGATGGAATCAAAACCATCTGATTATTGTTTTCTGATTTTGTAATGGAATGTGTATCATCTTTACAACGGCCAAGTGTCATAATCACAATACAACATAAAAGTACCAACCTGATTAAAGACGTATTTATCCATGCTCCAGTAATAACATTATAATTCATTTGTATCAATTTGTAGTTTTCCGATTTAATTAGTTTTGCCTTGTCGTCCGCTTCAGTCTATTAGTTAACATTCTATAGTTGTTGAAATGTATAACAGCTGTATCGACTGATTAAAGTACTGTATATTAAGTTAAAAATAGCCTGTGTCAGATGAAATGCACACATCTATTTGTATGACTCCTTCTCTATCCCCTTCAACTTTAGTTTCCATCTATTTGTTACATCCGCCGGTACGGTATCTAAAACAAAATAATGCTTGATAAACTGACTCTCTTAAGCCTTCACTTCCAAGAATTATTAGTAGTGGTAGCATTTCTCCAACGATGGATCCAAACTAAATTCAAATGACCGTATATCAAAAGTATTTGGAAAATTTAACCTCGCGCAGAACGGAGCAAACTCCATATTCAATCCACCACAAAAGTATAACTAAATTGATTACAATCAAAGAAATTAACTCTTTTTAAGCCGAGTCAACAGTAGTCTATGAACTTGTACATACTTAAGAATATCTCATTGCAATTATCATATAATAAATATATAGATTTGAAGCAACGATTCGGATAAATTGCACTACTTTTGGGCCCTGTATGAAAATGGGAAAATGAACGTCCTATTTCTAATCATAGAAGAACGATAGGACTTACCTATTTCAACGATGTTTTTGTTATAAAAAGACCATAACCTTAAATCATAGACTATGAATTTACATGAATATCAAGCAAAACAAATATTAAAGCAATTTGGAGTGACCATCCAGGATGGAATTATTGCCACCACAGTGGAAGAAGCTGAACAGGCATATGATCAAATAACCTCCAAGACGAACTCAAGTTTTGCTCTTGTAAAAGCTCAGATTCATGCAGGTGGCCGTGGAAAAGGAGGAGGAATCAAACTCGTAAAAGACAAAGACCAACTCAAAGCCACTGCCAATGAAATTCTAGGAATGTGGCTCAAAACCCCTCAAACACCGGGGGGGCTTAATGGAAAAGGAAAATTGGTCCGCAAAGTACTAATTGCAGAAGATGCCTATGTGCCGGAATTTGACAAATGTAAGGAATTTTATGTCTCTATCTTGTTAGATAGAGATCGACAGCAAAATGTCATTATTTACTCCACAGAAGGGGGGATGGATATTGAGGAAGTAGCCGAGAACACGCCCGAAAAAGTATTTAAAGAGCATATTCATCCCACCTTAGGTCTCCTCCCTTTTCAAGCTAGACAAATAGCATTTAACTTAGGGCTGTCGGGAACTGCATTTAAAGAGATGGTTAGATTTATTACTCGCCTATATAATGCTTATGTCAAATCTGATGCTTCTCTTATCGAAATCAATCCCACTCTTATTAATGGAAATGGAAATGTCGTTGCTGTTGACTGCAAAATGAGGATGGATGACAATGCCTTATTTCGTCACCCCGAAATAGCAGATATGCGAGATGAAACAGAAGAAGACCCAACAGAAGTTGAAGCTAGAAAAAATGGATTAAATTATGTCAAACTTGAAGGAAATGTAGGATGTATGGTTAACGGCGCAGGTCTGGCCATGGCTACAATGGATCTAATTCAACTATATGGAGGATCGCCTGCTAATTTTTTAGATGTAGGAGGAACCGCAGATGCTGAACGTGTCCAAAAAGCCTTTGAAATTATCTTGAGAGACCCCGATGTTAAACTTATTCTGGTAAATATTTTTGGTGGAATTGTACGTTGTGATCGAGTAGCTCAAGGCATTATCGATGCATATAATAATATGGGCAAAATCCCAGTCCCTTTAATCGTAAGGCTCCAAGGCACAAATGCAGAGTTAGCCAAGGATCTAATAGAAAATAGTGGTTTGGATGTATTATTTGCTATCGAATTGAAAGACGCTGCAGAATTGGTGGCCAAAGTATTAGAAGAAGTTAAATAAACCCATTCTTTATTTATCCAAAGCTTATCTTAAATTTATTGTAGTTGTGAATGAGTAGGGTTTACAATTCTATTCGATGTCAGTACATTTAACGGCGACACTATAAAAAATTCATGTGAGAGCGAAGCGGTTCCATAACTGCAGAAAATTTGTACTACACTTATTTTTGATGTATTCTAAATTTTTAAGGATATGAAGCGGTTGAACTCAAGGTGTATTTTTTTGTTCTCATTAAAATACCTAAAATCACAACACATTTGAATAGCATTTCACTATATGAGTTAACAGATTATATCAAACAAGTCATTGCTCTAAACTTTACAGAGGCCATATGGGTTCATTTTGAAATAGCACAGGCCAATTCATCGAGGGGGCATTGGTATCTTAATTGTATAGAAACAGATGCTTCCGGAAATCAAATAATTGCGCAAATT
>JALSTN010000181.1 GCA_026983735.1 Saprospiraceae bacterium
GGAGAGAGCACCCGTCAAAACTGTAATAGGCATCCGGAGTTCCTTGTGCAAGCAACTCAAAGACCATGCAACCTACCAAAAAAAAGGTATAAAAAATCGTTTGTTTATTCATAAAAATAGGTATTCGGAGTATTGAAAAAATGAACTAATCCCCCATCCCGCATTAATATTTATTTTGATTTCAAATAATCGTATATCTGTTTGTTTTCCTAAACTAATACAGTTACAATAAAGTTAAAACAAGCCGTCCAAACCCGGAGGAAGAATATCCTTCATAGAGTCATTGGTCACTTCCACTTTCTCCTGTTCCAATCGGGCAAGGGCCTCATTGAGTACAATGATAAGCAAGTCTTCCAATTGTTCGGCATCATTTAAATCCACTTTCTCAGGATCAATATCCAGGGAGGTAATCTGGCTTTTGCCATTCAGGGAAACTCTTATAGCTCCTTCCTGAATACTATGTGAAAGCTGGATAGCATTGATTTTCTTTTCCATTTCTTGTTGGGCAGCATTCATTTCTGCCATAAGATCTCCAAACATATTTTGAGTTGTTTTGATATGAAATAATAAAACGGTTACACTGTAGAATTAATTATTTGTGACAGATAGTAAAAATAAAATACCAGTAACATCACTCCTTCCCACTTTGAAATCTCTCGACTAAATGAAACAAACGCAAAAACCATCGTCATCGCTATCATAAATGGGATATGAAAATTAAGAAAATCCTGTGGAATATCCAAATGTCCAAAGAAAGAGGGAACAGCCATCACCGCGTAAGTATTGAAAATATTAGAACCAAGGACATTGCCAATGGCCATTCCGGCATGTCCTTTTCTGGCAGCCATTACACTTACAATTACCTCTGGCAAGGAAGTCCCTAAGGCTACTACACTAACCCCTATAACTTCAGTAGGTACTCCTGCCAAAATGGATATTTCCTTTATCGCCATGATCGTATATCCCGCACTCAACCAAACTACAATCCCTCCACCGATGAGAAACACCCAAGCTAATTTGCCCGCTTTATCCGGTAATTCTTCAATATCTTTCTTACCTGAAAAGGAATTGATTAAGAAAACTACAAAGCCCACTAAAAAAACTCCGGCCTCTAATAAGGAAAACGATCCATCCATCAGCACAAAATACAACAATACTGAAGATATGAACAACAAGGGCATATCAATATCCATTATATTAAAGTCCATCTTTATACGCCCGGATACCAGAGCTGTTAATCCTAAAACTAACAGTATATTGGTAATATTTGAGCCCACAACATTGCCCACAACCACATCAGAAGTATCTGCCAAAACAGCAGAAATTGAAGTAGCTAGCTCCGGTAAGGAAGTTCCCAATGCCACAATCGTCACCCCAATAACAAAGGGGGATACTCCTAATGAAACCCCGATTTCCTTTGCCCCATCTACAAATACATCCGAGGCCTTTAACAAAAATGCAAGGGAAACCACAAACATCAATATATATCCTGCAATAGCCATTGGGTAAGTTACTTTATCATAAAATCAAGGGGCGAAATTAAGACTTTTATCTTTATCAACTGTAAGAACTCTTTTTAATGAGGTATACATTTGCCCTGAAACACTGTCCTACTGAACTATCGATATAATTAGCGGAAGTGCTCCTTATGCATACGGAACAGAAGGAGTTCTTATTCTTCATCCAGCCTCCAAGTTCCCTCAACTGCTTTGATTCTTCCCTTAGTAAAGTCTTGGGTAGACTCAAATCCATAACCTAGGATAACTCTATCTCGCTTCGTAAGCCGAACAAAACGATCTGTAAAAATCTTATCCTCTTTTTCATCCCATGTTAACTGAGAGGTAAATAGGGAGTCTCCTTCTAGGTTATAAAGTACTACATGATCCTCCAGGATGATCTGCTTTTTCCTTTGAAATCGAAATGCCTTACGTGCATGAAGATAGCTGCTTGGGTTATCTGAATGATTATAAAATGTAGCGTGAATACCTTTGGGGAACACTTCTCTTTCCCCACCTTTATAGCGCCACATCTCCGGACCTGTAACAACCGCT
The DNA here is from genome assembly GCA_026983735.1 of Saprospiraceae bacterium. GTDB lineage: Bacteria > Bacteroidota > Bacteroidia > Chitinophagales > Saprospiraceae > JALSTN01. The sequence continues at coordinate 2,052 of JALSTN010000181.1, forward strand.
TTCAAAACAGCAGAATCAGAGTAATTTAGACGAATGTCTTTTATAAATTCTGCATCTTTATACAATGAGTAATCCTCCTCCGGTTGTTTTATCTCATCGTTACATGCCAGCATGAAAATACCCGAAAACAGTATAATTAAACAACTTATTTTCATCGCAACACAGTTATGGATCCTACGTGATTTTCTACCTTGCCATCTACATATTCCAATTCTGCTTTCCAGACAAAAACACCGGGATCAACTTTGCGATTATGAAAGGTAGCATCCCACCCCATCCGTGTGTTCCCGGGTTCAAGATGACGCCCAACCCACAATAGTTCTCCCCACCGGGTATAAATCTCTAATCGCTTTATTTCACGCAATGCCTTTCCCCCAAATATAGTGAATCGCTTATTTAAACCGAGGCTTCCTTCTTGGTCAATGATGACATTAGGGGCGAAATAAGGTCGTTCGATTTGGACAATTACAGTGATGGAATCAATGCCCACGCAACCGTTTTCATCTCTCACTTCTACCGTGTATGTGGTCGTTTGAACAGGACATAAATCAGTAGATAGGCAAGAATCACATTGTATATCCTCCCGTCTTCCACCCTTCCAACGTGGTATATTAGGAGGGACCGAGACATTGGACACCGAAGCATCTACATGTGCACAACTCCCTAGTAATACCGTCTGATCCGGACCGGCGTCTATGATTATTTCAGGAGGTTCATCTATCATTATGGTTGTATCATACAAGCATCCTTTGGCATCCTGAATGATTACATTATAACTACCGGCTTTGAGTTTATCAAATATTCCGAAGGGACGAAATTCCTGTCCATCGATGCTGTACTGATAAGGGTCAATCCCCCTTCGAGCTGAAACTCTAAAAAAACCATCCGGAACTCCATAACAACCCAAGTTTTTTGACTCAAACTCTTCGACAACCGGACCAGGCAAATCTTCACAACAAGGTTCTACAAATATCTCGATGACTTTTGTCACAATACACCCTTGGTCAGACTCAACGGTAAGGGATAAGAACTTCTTACCAAAGGTCGTATAATTTACATCAAACGGTCCATTGCCTACACCTGTCGGTGGAATGGCATCTTTACCAAAATTCCAGGTTTTTTTCACAATGGATCCATTCCCAAAACTAGAACGATCAATAACCTTAAAGGTCTCCTCGCATTTCAATCCGGAAGGAGGGTCTACCTCAAAATTTGCTTCCGGACCTTGGAAGGTTGCCGTTCCTCCCCATTCGAGGATAAAGCCCTGTCCGGATGCAGAATAGTTATTTATCCCTACAATATAGCTTTTTCCGGCCTGTACATCAAGGTATTTGACAAAATTATCTTGTCCTCGACTACAACCTGGCAACTCCTCTGTATCTTGAGCTTTTTCACTAAGACCCGTAGGTCCATGGCAAGGTGTAGGATATCGGGATGGATTTTCTCCTGCAAATTCACACCTCAGATGCATCTTATTGGCACAGTCATCTATCCCCCCGGGAAGCTCAAAAACAGCAAAATCCAAATCATCCGTTAACCCCAAGGGAGTCAATACAAAGGTCAAAGTCCCTGAGGTGGCTACCGTCCACCGAAACCAAGTAGATTGTTGTTCTAATCCGGACTGTCCTTGGAGACAGGGGACCGAAGAGAGTTCTCTTCTATCCTTTCCTCCACTAGAAACAACGGGAACGGTAATCGTGGACTTATCACAAAGTATGACTGCAGTAGCACAATCCGACTGAGGAAGAGGGGTCGGGTTGGTATTGATTAAACAAATCTGATAAGACCCTACCCTATCATTGCGACCTTTTACTCGTATCAGATAAGATTCTCCGATGGTCAACCCGGCAGCAAAGAGTTCTACAACATTTTTACCCTTTGTATCGGTGACACATTTCCTTTGATTTAGTACCCCACCACAAATGCCACTGTACAAGGCTACTTCAGGCCCTCTTAAGGTGCCCCCCGGCGCATTGGATGCCGCACCGTTTACTGTTATGCGCACTTCTGCAGCTTTGGAGACAAACCAAAACCAAACATCTCTTGAATTGTCTGTCCAACAAGTGGGTGCCCCATATCCTGAGTTTGTGGCATGCTCTATAGTGAATTCGTAGGGTTTGGTACAAGTATTTTTAGAAGAGGCTTCCAGTTGGATGGCATTCCAGCAATTATCATTTGGGGGCTGAGCGTACATCCCTATACTACAGAGAAAAAAGATTAAATAGATAACGTTTTTCATCACTAAGTGCTCTTAATTTATAAAAAAAATTGAGGTATTCGGTTGATTTTCATTTCTTGGTTACTATTTTAAAAAGAAATTAAATCCTCATGGCGCTAAATTACAACTCTTTGCCAATGCGCAATAATTATAACAGCTTATCTCTTACAAATGTTATATAAGCGCTTTTTTTTAAGGAAAGAGATTGGGGTTAATGGGGCTAACCAACGTAAAATTTAAACCAATCACTATCTATTTTGTTAAAGGGAAATACGTGTATTAATAAAGCACGTGGAGGGAAGTATCCTGCATTAAGTCGGGTCAATTAGGTTGTATTTCATATCCGGTTTTGGTTTATTCATCCTTGTAAATATACTTCAAGATATAGGTTTTAGCCGCCAATGCATTTGGCCAAGATAAAAGAGGTACTTTAATGAAAGATATAACATTAAATCCGATACTTACCGGAGTTCTCTTGTGTATATCCATTTTGAATGTATTTGGACAAGATGCGGTTCAGATACAAGAACAATACAAAATCACTCCTTTTAAAGTTGAAGGGAGGGTCAATATCGACGGAAAAGCAAATGAAGATTTCTGGCAGGATATAGATACGATTGGAGATTTTTTTCTTCACGATCCTGTTCTTCGTGCACATGTAGATCCAAAAACCTCTGTTAAGGTCGCCTATAACAAAGAGGGCCTTATCATATGGGCCCGTAATTACCAATATGAAAAGCCTATTATACAAACGCTCAAAAGGGATAAGCAATACTTCGATGGAGACGGGTTTGCTCTTTTTTTAGACCCTACAAATGGTCGACAATATGGATTTGTATTTGGGGTAAACCCAGAAGGAGTTGAAATGGAAGGCATTGTAACCCAAAACTCATTTAATCCTATCGATGTCAATTGGGACAATAAATGGTATTCTGCCGTTCACCGCACTCCGGCGTATTGGGAAGTAGAAATACTGATTCCGTTCAAGACGCTCCGTTATAATAAGGAAAACAAAGTTTGGGGCATCAACTTTGTCAGAACAGTTATGAATAAAAATGAGTACCATACCTATACACCTGTTCCCGAACAGTATTGGGGGGTGGATTTCGGTTATACGGCAGCCCTTGTTTGGGATCAACCACCGACCAATTCAGGTAGAAATCTAGTAGCGATTCCCTATGTATCCGGAGGAATTCAAAAAGAAGAAGACGGTAAGGTGACACCAGAGATACGCCTTGGAGGAGATGCCAAAATTGCCGTTACAAAAGCATTAAATCTAGACCTTACCATCCATCCGGATTTCTCCAATATAGAAGTCGATGAATTAGTGACGAATATTTCCAGATTTAATATATTTTTACCGGAAAAAAGAACATTTTTTCTGGAAAACAGCGATCTTTTTTCCGGTTTTGGTATTCCTCCGATTCGTCCATTCTTCTCTAGAAAAATTGGAATAAACGAAGATGGTGAAGCTGTTCCTATCCTTTATGGCGCTAGACTTTCCGGCAACCTCAATCCGAGTCTAAGAGTAGGTGCGATGAATATTCAAACGAAAGAATCTTCAGACCTCTTTCAAAACTACAGTGCATTGACCTTTCAGCAAACCATAGGTAAAAGATCTAATATTCGAGGGGTTTTCCTCAATAGACAAAAAATAAATAGTGTAGGGGTCGATAGAATGGATTATGGTAGAAATGCGGGTCTGGAAGCAGCATATAAAAGCGACAACGGCAATTTAACAATGTGGGTTGGTGCTCACAAATCCATAAAAGACAGCATAAAAGGACAAGATTTATACACCAAATCCGGTATTCTATACCGCTCTAAACATTGGAGTTTCCTCCACAGCCTATCTACCATCGGAAAGAACTACTACGCAGATATGGGATTTATTGCTCGAATTGAGAATTACGATGCAGAGCGGGACACTTTTATCCGTTTGGGATTTAATCAAACCTACAATTTCATAAAATACTCCTTCTATCCCAGCTCAGGATGGATCAATAAACATCAATTTGAAGCTACTTGGAGAGGTAATTGGTCTAAAAAATGGGTATTTAATGAATCTGAATTTTCATTTGGTCATAAATTTGATTTTAAATCTCGAGCCTCTGAAAATTTATCTTTCAAATACCGTTGGGTAGATTTGTTGTTTCCCTTTAGTTTTACAGGAGAAGAACCCTTGCCAAAGGGTATCTATTCCTTTTACTCTATCCGTGAAAAATTTAGAACGGATCCAAGGCGAAAATTTTCATTTGATGGCGATATTTCCTACGGTACTTTTTATAACGGCACAAAACTATCTACCAAAGCAAAACTGAATTATCGCATCCAACCTTGGGGTAACTTTGGACTCCAATACGAGTATCACGATTTAAATTTTCCTGAGCCTTACGGTCAGTCCAAAATTAATGCTCTAAACACTCGCATAGAAGTGGGTTTCTCTAAGTCCGTCCTCTGGACGACCCTCTTTCAATATGTCCAACAACAAGAATTTATGGGAATCAATAGTCGGCTCCAATGGCGTTTTGCCCCGATGTCTGATCTCTACCTCGTCTATATTGATAGATACTTTGCCCCTGAAACCAGCCCTTATACCATAGGATCTAACGAAGGACGTGCTCTTGTAATAAAACTAAATTACTGGATCAATATATAATTTCAAAAGATGCCAACCTTTCTAAACAACCAACCATCTATAAAGCGAGATGAACTGAACCCGAAAGATATATCATCGCTAATTTCAGTAATTGAAGAAAATAAACTATGGGAAACAAGTAAAGAAGTTCGTAGAAATGAGTATCTGAAAACAGCGGGTAGCATTGATACAAACTTGTATTATATTGAAAAAGGTAGCTTTAAAATTTATATCATAGAAGCGGACAAAGAACACATTATTAGAGTAGGCTATCCACAAAATCTTTTAGCTGCTCTTGATAGTTTTATTACAGAGCAACCTTCTAAATACTATATTCAAGCCCTCAAAAAATCAAGCGTTAAAATAATATCCAAAAAGACCCTTCAGGCATTAATAGATTCTAATCCTCTATGGACCTCTTGGTGGATTAATGTGCTTGAGATGTTGATTTTACAACAATTAGAAAGGGAAATAGACCTTTTAGTAGCTTCCCCTCTTGAAAGATACAATAGAGTACTTCAAAGAAGTCCTCAAATCTTTCAAGAAATTCCAAATAAATACATCGCAGACTATTTGCGAATGACACCCGAAACACTTTCACGCATTAAAAAAACTTGACTTTAATCAATTTATACCATATCAAAACTATAGACTTTTGTGACTAAAAACAGAAATGAAGTGGAAGACAAAAGAGCTAATCGAAGCATTGGAGCAAAAAACACTGGGTATAATCGTTAAGGTCAAGGAATTTAAAGCGCTTTCTGATGATAAACTAAACTTCAAAGAGACCGAGAATAATTGGAGTGCATTGGAGTGTGTGGAACATTTAAACCTATATGCTGAATTTTATAATCCGGTACTGAAGAAAAGTATAACGGAAAGCCTCACAAATCCCAATGAATGCTTTAAAAGTGGAGTCATAGGCAACTATTTTGTACGCTCAATGTACCCCAAAAAGAAATGGAATAAAATGAAAACATCTAAAGATAAAAATCCATCTGGCAGTACATTGGATAAATATGTTTTAGATCGATTTATTCAACACCAGCATGTACTTTTAGATATAATTACAGCATCAAGGGAGGTCAACCTCACAAAAACAAAAACAGCTATTAGCATCTCTAAATTAATAAAATTAAGATTGGGAGACACCCTTAGATTTGTCGTCGCTCATAACGAAAGGCATATAATGCAAGCAGAAAAAACACTAGGAAAATAATCAAGACCCCTAATATTGTTGTCGTTTTAGTCAGTGGTCTAAGGCGGGTTTTGGGTTGAAAACTATGATCACAGTTAACTGAATGCCTCTTTCATCTTCATGAAAAAATCGGGAAAAGCTTGTTTCATCGCACTTGGAAACTGGATAAAATGATGAATGCACACCTGCCGGAGATCTTCGACCGGCAATCCCAACCAAGCTTCGATAGCAGTAAAATCATAGGGCCCTATTTGATTTAGCTCTTCCTTATCTAACCATTTCATACCGACAAAAGAGTCAAGGGTATACTCGTGTAAATAGGCCCCAGCCCATTCATGTAGCGCGATATTATAATACTTATTAGGATGCAGAAAAGCATTGAATAGTTGTTCGATAGAAAAGATTAACAGACCATCTTCATGATGGATTTCCGAAGCATGCCATTTCGAATACCTCGGTGAAGGAAAAGGGTGTTTATAGAGGTATATCCGCTCATAATCTTCAAACAAATACGAAGATTTATAGAAGGTAAGTATAATGGCCGGCGTCATCACCATAGCTTTAATATCCTCCGGGATATTCTTGAGTTTCATACCGGTCCAATCCTTATGTCGAATGGACAACCACAATCGCTTATCAAACCGCGCTTGCTCTTCATCTGTCAACCTACGATAAAAAGAAACTTTATCCAAAAGCATCTTGCGAATTACCTTATCAACTCTTATCGGATATTTTGCATTGCCCCACCATTCTATTTGTGGGGTAAAAATATATACTGTGACTATAGCCATCACAACCGGGATAAGATAAAAGGAGTTTTCTTCGTGGCCCATATAATACACCCAATAAAACAGACCTACGAGAAAAAACACCAAGATTATAAGCAGCAAACGATCATATCTCAACATATCGCATCAAATTATAGTTCGAGGAACAATAACATAAAGGAATCAGAGTGGGAGGCTAAAGTCATCAGGTGAAAAGGTTGGTAAAGGGATAGAGTTTGTAATGCAAATATACGCCCTTAAAACAATGAAGTATGTAAAGGGTTTAGTATATTTGCCGTGTTTTAGGAGTAAGGCGATATATATTTCAATTTCTTACTATCCAAAACGGTAATAGATGTGTATTTAATGAAACTACAAAAGGGATTGTCCACGTTGATCAAACTAGTAAGAAATGGATAAGTTGAAGCGGGTCATAGGGTCTTACGAAGGAACCCAACGAGGACCTTTGTTCATCAGCATTGGAGGGATACACGGTAATGAACCTTCGGGTATTTATGCGATTCAGGAAGTACTAAGGATGCTCGAAGTAGAACCGTTTACCAATGCTTCTTTTGTTTTTTCAGGAAAGTTCGTAGGATTGGTCGGCAATCTTGCCGCTATTAGAACCAAAAGACGGTTTATCAATAAAGACCTGAACAGACAGCTCACTCCTGATCATGTTCATGAATTGCGTATGAATCACAACCATCATCTTGATGTTGAAGATCGGGAGCTTTTGCTCTTACTCGATGAAATAGACCGGCAAATAAAGCAATATAAACCGGATAAAGTAGTCATTTTAGACCTTCACACTACGAGTGTGACGGGCGGAATATTTGCTATTGTGACGGAAGATCCGGAGAGTATTCGCATCGGTCAGTCCCTTCATGCTCCGGTGGTAAAAGGGATGCTAGATGGTATCCACGGTACTACAATGCATTATTTTAATCGTAAAAATTATGGAGTCAATATCACGACATTGACATTTGAAGCCGGGCAGCATGATGATCCTTTATCAATCAATCGGGCCATATCCGGGATTGTTGCCACCATGAGAGCAATCGGTTGTGTAAAAAGTAAAGATGTAGAGACTTTTCACGATGATTTGCTGAGACATTATTCACAAAATTTACCAAAGGTTACTCGTCTAGCCTATGTGCACCGCATCAAACCCGAGGATCATTTTACCATGTACCCCAATTATCGCAACTTCCAATGGATAAAGAAAGGTGAAATCGTAGCGAGGGATACTCACGGACCCGTTATCGCACCCGTTGAGGGTTATATGTTGATGCCACTTTATCAATCCCAAGGGGATGATGGTTTTTTTATTTTACAAAAAGACGAGCAGTTTTCTTCCACAACCATTAATCCTGTGAACCATGAACATCTCTCCTCCATTGTTGGAATCAGCCATTGATCTTGTTATGAAATCGCCAAATCCGGCGGTAGAGCGATTTGAAACGTACCTTCCGGAGTTTGAAAGTATTTTACAATTGGTTTTTTCAGATGACCACGACCCTTTATTGGATAATGAAAAGGGTATGCTCTTATTTTTTACAGACGTTATGTTGACCGTCTTCCAACAATGGGAGCCCTCCCCTGAACTTCCCAGCCCGGAGGAAGTATTGGATCTCTTTGAGGATACCGTATCTCGTTGGGATACCTTGGATGGTTCATACGAAGAAAAAATAGAACTCTTTTATGCCTCTTGTAAAGAACAAGAGGCCGTGGCATTTCTAGAAGATTTATTGTCCGATGAAGAATTGTCTCCTGAAGGAAGAGAAATTCTATACATTACAGGTTATACCGTCATCCGTTCATTGACTTTATACGCAGAGGCGTAATGGACCTCAATTCTCCTAAGTCAGCGTAGTGATAATTATCGTAAAACCCTGTTTAAACAGCGGGAGTAGGGGTATTTGGACTTCTGTAAATTTACAAAATACCTCCGCCCTGCGATGCCCATTCCCAGAGACTACCCACCTGAAGGTCCGAAGAGATTAGAGGATCGTCACTCCTTTTATTTGGATTGATTTTAACCGTAAACATCCCCATTTGTTGTCCCATAGCAATATCTGAATCACTATCCCCGACCAAAACAGATCGACTAAAATCAATACTGGGATAATCCGCCTTAGCCAAAAGAGCCATACCTGTATTCGGTTTTCGACATTCTGATTGGTCTTGCTCCAAATTAGGACAGAAGTATATAGAATCCAATTTTACCCCCTTTTCCGCCAGTACTTTTCGCATATAATAATGAACAGCGTGTAACTGTTCCACCTGCATCAACCCTTTTCCAATTCCTTGTTGGTTAGTAACTACAACTATAGGTGCATACCTTTTTTGCAATAACTTAAGAGCATCTATTACTCCGGGAAGAAATTCAAATTGGCTCCAATCCGAAATATAATCACCGGGAATCTGTCGATTAATTACACCATCTCTGTCTAAGAAGAGCGCAGATTTTTGGAGTTTATTATTTTGCATAGATGGATTAGGATTAGTAAAACTCATGTCCTCTTTCTACAATAGTCATAGTATTTAACCAAAAAATGAATCCTCAATCATCGCACATAGGATATGTCCTATCAGGATATGTCCTTCTTGTATTCTCGGTGTATCTTTACTCGGGACAGCCATCCAGAAGTGTGAAACATCCTTAAGTTTTCCTCCCTCTTCTCCTGTTAATGCGACTGTATTCAATCCCAATTCTTTAGCTTTCAGGATTGCTTTTAGGACATTCGGGGAATTACCTGAAGTGGATATGCCCAACAAAAGATCTCCAGGACGGCCATGTGCTTCTACTTGACGGGCAAAGACATCTTCATAACCATAATCATTAGCGATAGCAGTTAATGCAGAAGTATTGGCAGTCAGAGCGACAGCATCTAAGGCCGGGCGGTCTCTATTAAATCGACCGGAGAGCTCCGCTACAATATGCTGTGCATCGGATGCACTTCCTCCATTGCCACACAAGAGAATT
>JALSTN010000182.1 GCA_026983735.1 Saprospiraceae bacterium
GGTTAATGCGATCCACGCCCCTGTAGTGGTTCGATCTTTCAGCTTGTACCATATAGAGAAATTGTAGTATAGGCCTAGAAAAAAGAAGGCAGTTAATAGCACAGGGGCTAAAGAAAGACCTACTCTAAAATCTTTACCTACCAAGTATTGTATAAGGTCGATGTATTGCAAGACGCCTAAAATTATTACTCCTGCGGTTAGGCTATAAATTCTGGCCACATCTGCATAGAGGTCTGGCGAGTCTTTTCTTGAAGCATTTTGAAAGAAAAAGGGTTCGGCAGCATAATTAAAGGCAGTAGTAAATAAACTGAGGAGCATGGCGATTTTAAGTGCAGCGGAATAGATGCCTACATTAGAAACATTGTCAAGAATATTTCCCAGTAATTTGTATTTTTGAAATACAGTATAGGAATATTGATTGAATACCCCGGCAAGTCCTATCAAGACTAGAGGGCTGGCATAACGAATCATTTTAAACCATAATTTTTTATCAGGAAGCCTTAAATTAAAAAATTGTTTAGAGAGCATGATCCATGCAAAAATACTTGACAGCAAGTTGGCTATAAAGACATCCAGTATTATATCCTTGGGATGATAAAGTATATGAATGTATGGGATGCCAAGGCGCATAAAGTGAGGCATCCCCTCGATGAAAAAAAGAACCAAACCTACATTGACCAGGATCTGAAGAATCTTGATGAATGCGAACCTCATCGCGTGATTCTCCATTCGTAGACGAGCAAAAGGGACTGCTACTAACGCATCCAGTGCGACTACAGATGCTAATACACGTATATAATAGCCCTTGCCGGGGTAACTTAGAGCTTGTGCAATAGACTCGGAGTAGAGCAAAGCGAGAAACCAAAAAAATAATACATTGATTGCGATGTTCCATACTGCGACAGAAAACACCTTCTGCCTTCCTTCCTTAGTCGAATATCTAAAATAAGTCGTTTCCATCCTGAAGGTAAGTAGAATCAATAAGAAAGCTACATAAAAATAAAATTCATTGTAAATCCCATATTCCAGCCGACCAACTTTGAATGTTAGGTAGAATCCCAATACGACATAGTTGAGAATTCGACCTAGGATGAAACTCAAACCGTAAATTGCGGTATCGCCTACAAGTTTTTTGATAAGTGACATAAAAATTAACTCATGCTTTGAAGTTGAAGAATAAAATTTCTTCTTTTAATTGAAATTAAATATTAAAGAGGTTATAATTGTTTCGCATATTGAAGCGATAAGGATAAATCTTGTAATATGAAACGAACACGAATTTTATTAAACATAAATTTCACACAGAGTTTTGATCCTGAATTCATGTGAGAGCGCAGCGGTTACATAGCTACAGAAAATTTGTAATACATTTATTTTTAATTTATTAGAAATTTTTAAGCATATGAAATGTTTTTTGCATAAATGTTGATGGAATAAAAAACTAATATATTAGGTTTACTTATAATATCTGCAAATATAGAAGAAATTATGGGGATGTAACTGTCAGAAGGGTATTCTTACCTAAAACGAGGGTAAGAATGTGTATATCAAATTGTACATTTCCGTATCTTTGTCCTCGACGAATAGAACAATCAGGTATTTCCGAAAATATTTTAAACTATTGGGTATACTTAGAAATACTCAACTATGATGAAGCTTTGTTCTTTTAAGACGATTATCGGAGATAAAAATTTAAAAGAGTAATCATTGAGTAAGACGAGTAAGGTACACAGGAAACAGACTCCATTAATGGAGCAATATTTCTCTATGAAAGCTAAACACCCGGATGCATTGTTGTTATTTAGGGTAGGAGACTTTTATGAAACATTTGGTGAAGATGCTATTCGCACAGCCAATACATTGGGGATAGTTTTGACCAATAGGAATAATGGTGGTTCTAAAATTGAATTAGCGGGGTTTCCGTACCACTCTATTGATATGTATTTGCCTAGACTTGTTAAGGCAGGTTTTAGAGTGGCTATTTGTGAGCAATTGGAGAAGCCTTCAAAGGAAAAGAAACTGGTAAAAAGAGGGGTTACAGAAGTTGTTACCCCCGGTGTCACCTTTGATGAACACCTTCTTAATCACAAGAGTAATAATTTTTTGGCAGCGATTAATTATCTATCCGGAAGTAAGATAGGAGTTGCATTTGTTGATGTGAGCACCGGTGATTTTTTTGTGTCTGAAGGGGACAAAATGCACGTTGAAAAATTACTAAAGAGTCTAAGCCCATCCGAAATCGTGTACTCTAAAGGCGAGGGAGAGCGTGTAGAGCGATGGTTGGGAGATGAGTTTTATCAATATCCTCTGGAACAATGGGTGTTTACTAAAGAATATGCAGAAGAGAAACTTTTTGATCAGTTTCAAGTACAAAGCTTAAAGGGGTTCGGAATCGAACATCTTAGACTTGCCCAAATTGCAGCTGGGGCTGCATTGCATTATCTTGCAGTGACACAAAATGATAAACTCCAGCACATTAACAAGATCCAAAGGCTTCACACAGAGGAGCACATGTGGTTGGATCAATTTAGCATTCGCAATCTGGAATTATTGCACAGTCCACACCCATCAGGTAAAACCTTGATTGATATAGTGGATAAAACCATCACTGCGATGGGGGGGAGATTACTCAAACATTGGGTGTTGATGCCCTTAGTGCGTTTGTCTGCCATTCGACAGAGACATGCCTCTGTTGAACATCTGATAAAAGAAGTGGAATTAGCTGAGTTAATAACCTCCCAACTTAGACAAATAGGAGACTTGGAAAGAATTGTTTCGCGTATTCCTCAATTTCGGATAAGCCCTAGAGAGGTGGTCCAATTAAAACGCTCCCTAGATGCAGTTATCCCTCTGATAAAGCCCTTACAGGAATCAGGTGTACAAGGATTGGTAGCTCTGGGTGAACAAATTCAACCATGCACGCAACTTCTCAAACGTATAAGTACTCAGTTAACAGATGACCCTCCTGCTTCTGTAGCCAAAGGAAATATTATCCGCCCGGGATTTGACGATCAGCTGGATGAATTGCGACATGTTATAACCCATAGTAAGGACCTTTTGTTAGAGATACAAACAAAAGAAGCGGAAAGGACAGGTATTTCTTCTTTAAAGATTGGGTTCAATAATGTGTTCGGTTATTATCTTGAAGTGACCCATAGGTTTAAACATTCGGTGCCGAAGGAATGGGTTCGCAAGCAAACTCTCACCAATGCAGAGCGCTATATTACAGATGAGCTGAAGAAGTTGGAGTCCACTATTCTCACTGCTCAGGATACTATATTAGAATTGGAGGAGCGCCTCTTTAGACAGTTGGTCGAAGACTTACAGGAATATATTCCTGCCATCCAACAAAACGCTAGGATTATAGCCACTATCGATGTGCTCCAATCTTTTGCTTCAGTGTCTTCATACAATAACTATGTCAAACCGGAAATGGATGACAGCTTTCTTATCGACATCAAAAATGGTCGTCATCCCGTAATAGAACAACATCTTCCTCTAGGCGAATTTTATGTCCCAAATGATACTTTCTTGGACAAAGACAGCCAGCAAATCATGATGATTACCGGACCAAACATGTCGGGTAAATCGGCCTTACTTAGACAGACGGCTCTGATATGTATAATGGCTCAAATCGGATGTTTTGTTCCAGCTGAAGAGGCTAGAATCGGTTTAATTGATAAAATATTTACCCGGGTAGGGGCCTCGGATAATATCAGCTCAGGGGAGTCTACATTTATGGTCGAGATGAATGAAACGGCTTCTATAATGAATAATATTTCAGATCGAAGTTTAATCTTATTAGATGAAATAGGGCGGGGGACCAGCACATATGATGGGATATCCATCGCTTGGGCGATTGCTGAATTTTTACATGAGAACCCTATGGCCCGTCCAAAGACGTTATTTGCTACACATTATCATGAACTCAATGAATTGTCAGAACAACACGAACGTGTAAAGAACTTTAGTATTTCAACGAAAGAAGTAGGGCATAAAATTGTTTTTTTGAGAAAGCTGGTGCCCGGGGGAAGCAATCATAGCTTTGGTATTCATGTGGCTAAGTTAGCGGGTATGCCTAGGGAAATTGTGCTTCGGGCACAGAACATCCTCCAACAATTGGAAAGAAAAACAGTGGAGGACTCAGGCGTAGTTGCTCAGTCTCCTATATCTGGCAACATTAAAGACCATTTGCCACCTGAGGGAGTACAACTCAGCCTGTTTGATACTGTAGATCCGGAAGCGACTAAAGTAAAAGATATCTTATTGTCCTTAGATCCTAATACCATGACACCGGTAGAGTGTATGTTGAAAATTGTAGAGATTCGCAATATGTTAGAGAAGGACAGTTGAGATTGGTTCGATTGTTGTATTAAAAAGTTGTTGAGGATGAACATTTTAAACCTTTATGAATTAAGGTCTTAAATAAGTTAGAACTTCAATGATTAGATTTGCTTTTTTTCTTGTTATTTTCACTTTACCCATTAGGGGTATTGCAACAGATTACTACTGGGTAGGAGGGTCTGGAAATTGGTCAGATTTATTGCATTGGGCTACAACCTCTGGAGGTAGCACCTATCATATCCAGGCTCCTACTTCTAATGATAATGTCATATTTGACCAAAATTCTTTTAGTGCTCCAGGGCAAGTGGTAACTATAAACAGTGAGAATGTCTTTTGTAAAAATATGGATTGGAGAAGTGTCCGCTTTTCTCCAAGGCTGACTACTCTGCTGAAAAATGGGGTAATGCACATTCATGGATCTTTCTGGCTAGCCGCGGATATGCAATTCGATTATCAAGAAATATTGCGTTTTGCAGCTCCCACGAATGAGATCTCTGAGCTGAATACCAATGGGAATATCTTACCCTGCAAGACAGTTTTTGATGCCAATGGTAGAGTGAGATTATCCGCTGATTTAACCGTGGATAATTTGCTATTCATTAAGAGTGGAACAATTCAATTTTCCGGTTACAGTATAGATGTACAGTTCCTGAAAGTTAAGCCAACAGGAGTGACCAAATTGGAGTGGGATAATGCGGTATTGCATATAAAAGGGGAAGATTATTATGATGCAGGATGGGTGTATGCCTGTGCTATTTATCCTGAGGGATTGGAGCCATTTTCCTCCAATGCTAACTTTATTTTTTACGCAAAAAATTCCAGCTTTTATATAGATGACAAAGGGAATGCTTCCGGTTATAAGATGGGTGATCTTCGTTTTGTAAATCCCGATGGTCGCGGTTCCTTTAATAACTTATCTCGTGAACCCATTGTATTGGCTAATCTTTCATTTGCTAGTGATGGATATATCGCTGGTGAGAATACCATTGATAACATAACTATTTTACCCGGAAAGAAACTGATTCTAGCTTCGGGAGTTAAGCAAAGTATTGGCTCTTTGACAGCAGTAGGCAATTGCCAGCAACCCGTGTATTTGCTCTCCGACCAAACTCGCAAGTTTGCCCTTATCGAATCTTCCAATCCCGTTCGTGTAGAGTATTGCAATATTCAAGATATCCATGTATTAGGTAAATTCGATGCAACAAATTCAACTGATTTGGGTAATACGGATGGATGGAACATAATGGGGAGATCTCCTCAAAATTTGTATTGGGTTGGAGGCACAGGTTTTTGGAGTGACCCGATGCATTGGTCAAATAGCAGTGGCGGTGTAGGGGGGGCTTGTATTCCTACCGGTGTTGATGATGTGTTTTTTGATGCCAATTCATTTACTGCCCCGGGGCAATCTGTTACTATTTCTATTCCCAACGCCCAATGTCATACGATCAGTTGGGAAGGCGCTAGGTATAATCCTACTTTGAAAGGCCCGAATGACGCAATGTTGAGTGTGTATGGCTCTCTCCGTCTTATAAAAGATATGAAACACACCTTCGCTGGAAACTATTCATTTCTCTCGAATGCGTCCGGTGAAGTGATACAATCAGCTGACCAAATATTCAATAACTCAATTGTCTTTAATGGGAATGGGAGCTGGAAACTGTTGGACAATTTGGAAGTTATGCATGAGCTGAGATTGATTTCTGGAACTTTTTTGTCCAATGATCAACAGATTGTACTGGAGCATTTTTTATCTAAATCAAAAGCAATACGTAAAGTCGATTTAGGAAGATCAGATCTGATTTTAAGACGAAAAAAGTCCGGTGGCGCTTTATACCTTAGTCTCAATGCCACAAACCTGATGTGGGATGCCGGCACCTCTCATATCTTATTTGATAATGCCAATGGGGTCTTGGATGTATATGGCCAGGGACAAACCCATTTTAACGCAGTAAAATTTAAAAATGTAGGGTATTCGGAAGCTACTCCAAAGGTAGATCAATCAATTCATTGGATGGAAATGGGTAAAAATGGCTTTTTTAAGGGGAATCAGCTAGTAGATTCCCTACTGCTTAGTGCAGGATACAGGTATAGGTTTGAATCGGATTTTAACTATTCATTAGGACAGATTATAGCGCGTGGTACTTGCGATGCGGGCATGGTATATATAGAGACAGATCTTCCGGGACATCCCGCCATCTTCTCCCTTTCAAATGATATGTTCAATCTCTATAATTTGTATGTGGAAGACATTCATGCCACCGGTGGCACCCTTACATGTACTTCATCCATAGATGGAGGGAATACCATTGGCTGGGTGTTTCAATCTCCGGTGGGCCGGAGACTTTATTGGGTAGGAGGAACAGGATATTGGAATCAAAAGGAACATTGGTCTTTACAGAGTGGTGGACCTGGGGGCGAATGCCTCCCTACACCTGTGGATGATGTTGTTTTTGATCAAAATTCGGGTTTACAATCGAAATATGAAGTGCGAACAAGTGCCCAAGGATATTTACAGGCATGCCATGATTTGATTATTGCAGATGTGCGTAATACTCCACGCTTTTTGTTTGATCGTATTGTATGCTATGGTTCTTTAAAAGCTCAAGATCGATTGGCCACGAATTCATTCTTACAAATCGTGGAACTTAAAGGCCAAGCCAGTGATCTTGTGATCGATGTCCAATCCCCTTTTATCCGGGAGCTGTATTTCCGGGGAAGTGGCAAATGGTTCTTAAAAGATGATATCCAGTTGAGTTATTTTATCCTGATACATAACGGGTCATTTGATGCAGGTGGACATAAAATTACAGTACCCTATTTTCATATCAAAAAATCAGATCCTTTAACCACCGGTAACATTGATCTAACCAATGCCAATATCGTACTTACGGGTAGAGATAATGGATTTCATTATACTTTTCATGTCATTGACTATGATGTACAGGGGGAAGGATGTATTTTTCATATTACTAATGACTTAACTACATTTATTGTTAATAGGGACAGTGTTTTTCATACCAAGCAGATCCTCTTTGAAAATCCCTTGGGAAAAGCTAGTCTACAGATATATCATTCGGATACGAAGATTGGTAAAGCATATTTTTATGGCAGTGGGGAAATCAGGGGAAGTTTGGAGTTTGATTCATTGATTTTTTCTTCAGGGAAAGCGTATTGGCTACAAGCGAATATTGAGCAGAAAGTTAATAAACTGCTCTCAATTTTGGGTAATAATTGTTTTCCTATTCGGTTATCCTCTCTAAAGCCCGGTTCTCCTTCCTTGATTCGCATGGACAATGGTACATTGTTGGCAGATTTTATACAGATGAAAGATCAAAAAGCTGTTGGAAGCAAGCGTTTCTTTGCCGGTGAGCACAGTACAGATATTGGTGGGTCTAATGTCAATTGGAGATTTGATCAGTCCCCTGACAAGCGAGGATTAGGAATTTTGGGGGAGGATATACAGCTTTGTGAAGGGGAGCAACTTAAGCTTACGGGAAGTGGTTTTAATGATTTGTATCATTATACTTGGAGCACAGGAGATACGACCAAGGAGATTACTATATCTAGAAAGGGAGGCTATTGGGTAGAAGTACAATTTGAACCCGGGTGTGTCATACGAGATTCTATTCAAGTCAACCTTATTAAATACCCCGATGTAGAGTTAGGTGCTGATACCAGTTTATGTGTGGGAGATTCTCTTCTTTTAGATGTGCGGTCCTCCCTCGACTCTGTACAGTATCTATGGGAGGACAGTGTGTTGACCCCACAGCGAATTGTTAAGGATTCAGGTTTGTATAAAATTGTGTTGGACCATTATGGATGTACAGTGGAAGACAGCATTTTGATTCGCATTGACTCCTTCCCGGATTCCAATTTGGGAGACGACAGGGATGTCTGTATAGGAGACAGTGTATTTTTGTCGACAGCCGGAAAGGGAGATCAAATTCTTTGGAATAGCGGTGAAAGAGAAGATTCAATTCTTGTATCTAAGCCGGGGCTGTACTCTGTAGAGTTATCACATGGAAAATGCACCGCTCGAGATACGATTAAGGTCGATTTTCATATGCCGGAAGTTCCTGGACTTCGAGATACCGGCTTTTGTCAAAATTCATCTGCGACCATTGGTTTTCCACGACTATCTAAACCGTACACTTTTCTTTGGAGTAACGGAGAAACATCCCCTCAAATTATTGTAAATCGATCCGGTAGTTATAGCGTCACAGTTACAGATACCTTTCAGTGCAGTATTTATGACAGTCTAAGGGTGAATGTCATCCCGCCACCGACAGTCCGTTTTGTGCGAGATACTCATATTTGTGAAGGGACTTCTATTGTTTTGGATTTACAGACAGATGCTTCTAGTATGAAATGGCTGGACAATGGACTCGACCAACGAACCAGACAATTTGAAATGACCGGCACTTTTTATTTCATACTCTACAAAGAGGGATGTACAAGTGAAGATAGTTTTAATCTGGAAGTAATACCCCTTCCTGAGCTCCATCTAGATATGGATACGTCCATTTGTAAAGGAAAAAGCATCGATGTTTATGCAGAATATGATACTGGCGATTTTTCTTGGTGGGATCACATAATAGACAATCCTAGACTTATCGATAAGCCGGGAAAGTATGTTGCTGAAGTGAATAATAGGGGATGTATTTCGAGGGATAGCATCACCATCCGATTATTGCGATGCGAAGATTTATCGGTATTTATTCCTAATGTATTTACACCCAATAACGATGGAGTAAATGATATATTCAAGCCTGAATTTCCAGAGGATATTAATCTTCTAAAATACAGATTAACAGTATGGAACCGTTGGGGTGAGCTGATTTATGGGACTTCAGGTATACAGGAGGCATGGGATGGCACCCTGCACGGTAAATATGTTCTTCCGGGTGTTTATGTTTGGAAATTAGAAGCAATCGCAAAAGATAAATCAGGGGAGATTCATGATATAATGGAACACGGGACAGTTACTTTGATACGTTGACTTTATCCCTAATACATTTTTCCAATTGATAGAATTGTTGTTCAAATTCGTCTAAATTAAACTCCATTGGGGGCAGCACTTCCCAGCTAATGGTAATACCCAAGGGCATTTGAACCGGACCATTTTTGAGCAGTTTCCAAGAGCCGTTGATTGCGATCGGGACGATGAGCGCATTCGGGATATGCTCTATCAGTGCTTCCAGTCCTTTGCGCCTAAACCGTTTGGGTATACCGTCTTTACTTCTTGTACCTTCAGGAAAAATCAGAACCGAGTAATTGTTTTTAGAGATATAGCTTCCAAATGTTCTAAGTTTTTCAATCGCCTCCTTAGGGTTTTTCCGGTCGATAAGCACAGATCCACCATGTCTAAGATTGTATGAAATGGCTGGAATCCCGTGTCCTAAACTCATCTTTGAGACATATTTTACATGGTGGTTTCTAAAATACCATCCAACTCCGGGAATATCGTAAAGACTTTGATGATTTGCGACAAAAATTATAGGCCGGTCTAGCGGTAATTTGTAGGGATTAATAAATTGGGTTTTGGCTCCTATGATCCTTAGGTTAAGAAGACTAGTTCCGTTGAGTAAGTCTACCACTTTCTTATGTGTCTTATAACCACCAATGTTATATGCCAGCCATTGTAGCAAATGAAAAATAACCAATATCGCCCCAAATAGTAAGTAGTGCAACGAGGACAATATGAATGAAATGGGTTTTAAATAACTTGGCATATCCAATGATTAATATTGACCCTTTATCCAATGTTTATTATGCTCGCCTCTTCCATATCCAACAATCTCGGTAAAAGACTTATTTTATATTCTAAAGGCTGCATGCTATAAAAATAACCATTTCTAACAACAAAGAGTTGTGTTTCAACGAAAAATTAAGCAAAGAAAGCAACTCCTTTGATATTTTTTATCATATTTGTGATATATTTTAAACCCAAAACCTGTATTAGAATTTGTAGCGAAGTGTGTTTTGGCGAAAAAAGCAATTATTGAGAAAAGGAGGCATAATGGGCTATGCCGAAGAGGATGGATACTTGCTATGCAGTCAATATGTCTTAGTAGAAGAATACTTTAGGGTTAAGTGAGGGCGATAATTTAACTTTTCCGGTGGGATGAAAATGATATCATCTGGCAATAAAACCTTCCGGAGAATGGGCGGGTAAAGAAGGGTACAATATTTTTATTGTCTGTATTCTCCAGTACACTTGCGCTTAAAAATATTGGTCTAAGGCTTGATTTGGGCTAAATGAAAATGCATCGTATGCGAATTCTAGGAATTGATATAGGAGGGACAGGGATAAAAGGGGGCATCGTAGATGTCCAAGCGGTCAGATTGGTTACAGAAAGATATCGTGTCCTTACGCCTATACCTGCTACACCTAATAAGATGCTTCAAAGCGTCAAGGAGATTGTTGCCTACCATGATTGGAAAGGACCTATAGGTATTGGATTTCCCGGTTTGATACGAAGCGGGATTTGTATCGCTGGCAATAATTTAGATTCTTCTTGGATGGGCATCCATCTCGCAGAGTTTTTCGAAGAAGCCTTAGGTGTTTCCACATATGTTGCAAATGATGCTGATGTAGCGGGATATGCAGAAGTTCTTTGTAATGCTAAATTAGTGGGTATACCTAAAATTCTTTTTTTGACTTTAGGTACAGGGGTTGGATCTGCTCTCATTTGCAATGGAAAATTATCACCCGGTACCGAACTGGGGAGCCTCCGATATAAAAAGAGTATTTTAGAAAATTATATTTCTAATCGTGCCCGGAAAGAGAAACACCTTTCTTGGAAGGAATATGGTAAAAAGCTACATCAAGCCCTGATGTACTTAATTGAAATTTTGTCTCCGGATCAAATTATACTTGGTGGTGGAGTTAGTAAAAAACTGGAAAAATTTCAAAAGTATATTCGTACGCCCATTCCGGTGTCCGCCGCTGAATTGCAGAATACAGCCGGTACAATAGGAGCTGCACTTTATGCATATAATAACCTTTCGGGATTATCTTCATCAAAAGATTAATGAGGGAGTTTTTTTCTTAGTAATCCATATAAGAAAGTTCCCACAATCGCAGCTGCAAAGAATACAATGAGTGCTGAGTATCCCGCTCCCATCAGCACAAACATTGGACCTGGGCAAATCCCTGCTATAGCCCATCCCAATCCAAATATAAATCCACCTATTAGATATCTGGGTATACTCTTGTTCTTATCATGAAACTGGATATCACGACCATGCACATCTTTGACGTGAAAGCGCTTTATAATTTGAACAATTACAATGCCTACAGCTACGGATACGCCTATGATTCCATACATGTGAAAGGACTGAAACCGAAACATTTCCTGTATCCTAAACCAAGATACCGCTTCTGATTTGAACATCGTAATTCCAAAAATAATCCCAACCAAAAAATATTT
>JALSTN010000183.1 GCA_026983735.1 Saprospiraceae bacterium
AACCATTTGAAATGAATGTGGATACTCTGTTATCAAAACCATCAAGACAAACATATTCAGATTCATGTCCTGAAATTAGACAACCATCCGTCCCTGGAGGTAAATTGTTGCAGTCATATTGTGCATAGCTCATCTGGAGAATTATTGTCAAAAAGAGTAATACCCCCCCCCTTATTTTTATAATATATTGATTGTTAGTCATGTAGGAAAAGGTGTTCTGTGTGGCTACTTTTAAATAATTAATTAAATTTTTCATAGTGATTAGTTTAAGTGTTAGATAATTAGGGCAATAGATACTTGCCCCATTTGTGGGTGAACCATTCCGGGTAAGAATAATAAAAGGGGTGTTGTATTCTAAAAAGAATGATTCGACAAATGATATTATTCGAATAAAAAACCATTCAAGGCAAAGTTAAACATTATTTTGGAATAAACAAGTAATTAGGTGACTTTTTTTAAAAAAGTGATTTGTAAAGATACAGCGGTGGTGTAAATATCTCACCTTCTATAAGTGGCAGCCATCCAGGCTGTGCTTCATAAGAAGAATCCGTTATGGGAGTATAAGTATGGTGAGCGATTAGAGATATTGCATAAACATTTGAGGGAGATTTTGTGTTTGGGTCTATGATAAATCTATGGTTATCTTCGGAAATCAAATGAAATTACGATGACCTATTCAAATAACTCCAGGCCCTTATGAATAAGGAATGGACAGGAGAAGAAAAGAAAAGCCATGCTGCCCGGTTGGATTCTGTGTCGCTTTACCGGAAACGGATGGGGGGAGGAGCACCCATTATAATTCTCCATGGCATGTTTGGGATGTCGGACAACTGGTATAGCATCGGCAAACGGTTAGCTGAGCGGAATACAGTTATTATTCCGGATGCCCGTAATCATGGACGTTCTCCCCATACGGAGGAGATGAATTATCCTTTGATGGCTGCAGATATTTATCGTTTGATGGAAGAAGAGAATATAGAAAAAGCCACATTGATCGGACATTCGATGGGGGGAAAGACTGTGATGCAATTCCTAATGGACTATCCGGAGCATGTCGAGCAACTGGTAGTCGTAGATATCGCACCTAGAAAGTATCCTCCCGGCCATCAGATGATACTAGATGCATTTAAGAGTGTTAATCTCAAGGTTTCATCTAGGCAGGAAATCGAATCCCAACTATTGAAGAAAGTGCCGACAAAAGCTATTGCACAGTTTTTGATGAAAAATCTCAAGAGGAGCTCAGATGGTTACTTTTCATGGAAATTAAATGTTTCTGTTATAGAAAAGGGCTATCCTGCTCTGATTGACGCTATTAAGTGGAATGGCGAGTATCCCCAACCTGCTTTATTGATCAAAGGGGCACATAGCCCGTATATTAAAGATTCAGATGTAGTGGCCTTCAAAAAGGTCTTACCAGATAGTACGCTATCAGTTATAGAAGGGGCAGGACACTGGGTACATGCGGAACAACCGGAATTATTCTACCGGGACGTTCACCATTTCATACTAAAAAGAAAAAAATAATTTGTACGTCTGTTACGTTCTAATAGTTCATTCATTATGAAACGAACATGAATTTTATTAAACATAAATTTCACACAGAAGTATGTTTAAAAAAAATCATGTGAGAGCGAAGCGGTTACATAGCTGCAGAAAATTTATAATACATTTATTTTCAATTTATTAGAAATTTTTAAAGATATGAAAAGAGAAAGATGAGAAAAAATAAGAAGGGCTGGAGATATGTTGTACTTGTCGGATTATTGGGGTTGGTGTTGATGGCTTTTGCACCTGTGCGGGACAAGTACTTTGAGATTACAAAGAGCATCGAACTGTTTGCCAATGCGTACAAACAACTCAATGCCAAATATGTGGATGAAATAGATCCTGCAGATTTGATGAAACGCGGTCTGGATGCGATGACGAAATCGCTGGACCCTTTTACTCGATTTATCTCAGAAACAGATGTGGAAAATTATAGATTGGAGATCGATGGCAAGTACGATGGTATCGGGGCTAAAGTTCGATTGATAGATGATTATGTTACGATTACAAGTATGTACAAAGACTCTCCGGCAAAACGTGCCGGTATGCGGGTAGGGGATCAGGTATTGTCAATAGACGGTAAAGATCTCAAAGGGAAGAAGACCACTGAAGTAACCAGAATAATGCGCGGGGCTCCAGGCTCGAAAGTTCGGGTACGAGTTCGGAATATAGGGGATCAACAAGAACGTACGGTAGAGGTGACCAGAGGTGAAGTCAATATCCCCAATGTCCCATACAGTGGTATTGTCCGTGATAGTATCGGATATATTAATCTTACGACATTTACGCAAGGAGCAGGAAAGAACGTTGGTAAGGCTTTGCAGAAAATGAAGCAAGAGAATGGTGTTAAAGGCGTGATTTTAGATCTTAGAAATAATGGAGGGGGTCTATTAAGAGAAGCGGTTAATGTAGTGAATGTATTCAACCCTGCCAGGCAGTTAGTGGTCTTCATCAAGGGGAGGTTGCCGGATAGCAGAAAAGATTTTTATACTCCACATGCTGCAATAGATGCCAAAATTCCCTTAGTCGTATTAGTTAATGGGCATTCGGCTTCCGCTTCTGAGATAGTGAGTGGGGTAACACAGGATTTGGATCGAGGGGTATTGATGGGGCAGCGGACTTACGGCAAGGGACTCGTCCAAAACACCTTTGACATCGGGTATAATTCCAAGATAAAGTTGACGACAGCTAAGTATTATATACCTAGTGGACGATGCATCCAAAGCGTGTACTACGAGCATGGAGAGCGTAGGGAATTGGCGGATTCTCTTAGGACGCTGTATCGGACCCAAAAGGGTAGAAAAGTATTTGGCGGTGGTGCCGTTACACCGGATGTTCGACTTGATCGTATTGAGCCTAGAGCAGTTGTCAAAGACTTACTCAGGAAATACCTTGTAATAAAATTTGTGTCCAAGGAATGGAATACATTGGATAAATTATGTGATTCAACGGGTTGTAGGGACGATATCTACCCGAAGTTTATAGAATATCTAAAAGCGCGGCATTACACTTTTAATAGTAAGACGAAGCAGCTATTAGCAGATCTGAAGACGAAAGCGAAAGAAGAAGGCCTTGATGAAGCATTGTCTCAAAATATCCAGCAGTTGGAGGCTAAGTTGCCAGAGGAACAATGGATGTTACTCGATAAAGCAAAAGAGGATATCATTCACCGAATAGAGCAAGAAATTATTGGCCGTAAATACTATATCGAAGGTGTTACTCGATATCGATTATCCTATGACCCGGAAGTCAAAAAAGCGATCGAATTACTAAAGAATAAAGACGTATACGAATCTATTCTTATACCGGATCCGGTGGAACACCAATAATGCTAAACACCAAATAGATAGTATTTGAGGGATTTGATATTAAATATAGAGACGAGTACAGAGGTATGCTCTGTTGCATTGCAGCGTGGCCCCCAATTAATCGGTATTGAGGAATCTGGAATCCCCTTGTCACACACACGTACATTGACATTGCAGATCCAAACACTAATGAAGTCTTCCGGGCAAAATATGAGCCAGCTTTCCGCAGTGAGTGTTAGTTCTGGGCCCGGGTCTTACACTGGATTGCGTGTTGGGCTTTCCACAGCAAAGGGCATATGCTATGCCGGTGGAATCCCTCTGATAGGTGTGAGCACGTTGAAAGGACTTGCAAATCAAGTAATCCAACAGGCGGTACAACCTTATGACATTATTATTCCTATGCTTGATGCCAGACGGTTAGAAGTATACACTACTATATATAATAGCGTGGGTGAAGATATTTCACCGTTGAAAGCCATTCTTTTGGATCCTTTAATACTTAGGGAATACATAGAGCGTGGAGATAAAATAGCAATTGTAGGCCCGGGGGCTCGAAAGTTTTTTACACACTTTGAAATACCCCAAGCTGAGTTTGTCGATCTTCCTGTCAGCGCAAAGAATATGGTTGAGGAGAGTTGGAATAGATACCAAAGCCAACAGTTTGAGCAACTGGCTTATTTTGAACCTCAATATTTGAAGCCAGCCAATGTCACAAAATCTAAAAAGAAGCATTTTTAGAAATATCGAAAAATCAGTAAGATACATATGCTGATTATGGGAAATGTAAAAGTTTCTTAGATTTTTTTTCAAAAGTTGTGGCTCGGAAGCTTTTTTGGAACACTATTTGCCTTATGACATTTGTATTCCGAGAACTAACAAACTTTGTAAAACATGAAAAGTAAGAAAAACGAAACCGTAATTCTAAAGAAAGGAGGCTCCAATATTCCATTGGATTATGCAAAGCTGCGAAAAGCGGTACTCGTTCTACGAGCGATTAACCACAAATTACGGCAACGCATTATTGATTTGTTAGATGAGTTTGAGCAAATGACTGTAACAGATATTTATATCAAGTTGCGCTTAGAACAATCAGTTGCGTCTCAACACTTAGCTATTATTAGAAGAGCTGGGGTGGTGAAGACCGAGCGACAGGGAAAATTTATCTATTACTCTTTAGATAGGGATAGATTGGACCAGATTGCTCGTCTGATTGAAGAATTGGCCGGAAAGTAAGATCTTTACTTAATTTGCTTAAAAAAACACTGCTTATCACCAAAATAATTACAATATGCACTAATTCGTTTACAATTGATTTTGGATTTGACCTTCTAAGACATAATTTTTTATAAATTATGAAAAAACCTAATACAAGATTAGGTTCTATTTGAAAGATTGTTCATAAATTTGCAACCTAAGGTTAAAGTTAAACTACTACAAACTCAAAATAGGAAATCTAGATGGGAAAGACTAAGGTTGTTATTCGTTATGATAAACTCGAATATTGTGTCGAGTTAATGCGTGCATTGGCACATCCACTTCGATTGAAGTTGTTGGAATTTATTGATCTTGAAGGTAAGACACATGTACGGAAGATATATCGTACACTTGAACTTGAACAATCAATCACTTCTCAACATCTCGGCGTTCTTCGTAAAGCAGGGGTTTTGAAATTTGAAAAGGAAGGGAAATTTAAATATTATTCTATCAATTACGATATTGTAGACCGGGCTAGAAAAGCTGTTGATAATT
Source organism: Saprospiraceae bacterium (assembly GCA_026983735.1). Classification (GTDB taxonomy): domain Bacteria; phylum Bacteroidota; class Bacteroidia; order Chitinophagales; family Saprospiraceae; genus JALSTN01. The sequence continues at coordinate 5,103 of JALSTN010000183.1, forward strand.
TTTTGGCAAGAGAATCAATGTGGTTAGAATCCGGTCAAAGAGCAAAAAAAGTTTAAAGCGCAACGCGTAAAAACATATAAGCCATAGTGTCAAAGATGCTATGGCTTTTTGTGTTTTTGCTTTGCTTTGGTGGCTGTGATGCACCTTTTTTGTTAATATTTTGGATCAATTATATAAATATTTTTCAAGAATATGTAAATTTGTGTTTTGAGTTTTTACTCTTGAATTTAATTCCAGTCGGATAGCAAATCCTTTTGTAAAGCAGCTCTCCTTTGGGTATTCAAGCGTAAAGAGAATGATCTTAGTTACTTAAAACCTACAGATGAAGCACCTACTATTATGTTTTTCCCTCCTTCTGCCTTCTATCCTATTTTGCCAATCCATACAGTTTAAAGAAAGACCTTCCCCTTTTGGTTCTAACCCTCCGACCTCGTTTATATTTAATGGAGTAACAGACATTAATGGTGATCTTTTGGATGATGTCCTCTCGGTGGATAATGGCAACCATTTCATACCTTACCTGCAACAAAATCCCTATTTACCTTTTTTGAGGGATACCTCTATTATGCTAGGAGAAAAAATGCACTGGACCATTGCTGTGGGTGATCTTAACGGGGATGGAAGACGGGATATCGTCCTTCCAGGGTATACAGAGCCGATAAAGATCTTATATGGGCATGTGAATTCCTTTGTGTATAAGGACTTGGATGGTCAAGGGATCTACCCCCAAGCATTAAGTTTAATCGATGTAAATGCAGATGGTTATTTGGATATATTTCTAGCGAATGATTATGCGCGCAATGTGGTATTCCTCAATAATGGAGATGAAACATGGACCTATGAACCGACTTTTTTCGGAGAATCCGAGCAGTCATCTATTACAGCAGGCAATTACGGCTGCACGTGGACAGATTTTGACCTGGATGGAGATTTGGATTTGTATGTTGCCAAATGTTATGGGGATGCTACAGATCCTAAGGACCCAAGAAGGGTCAACAAGCTGTTTGAGCAAGTGAGTCCGGGTCATTTTGTTTTTGATTCCCTTAATCGTAAAGGATTGGCGTTCGGTGCACAATCTTGGACTTCTAATTTCGGAGATTTGGATAATGATGGGGATCTGGATGTTCTGGTGACACATCATGACAGTCTAGCGTATTTATTGCGCAACGATGGGGGTAGATACACCCGGGTTGAACGGGTAGCAGGTGTTGCAATTAGCGGTTTTCCTTTGCAGTCTTTGCTTAGAGATTTTGACAACAACGGATATTTGGATATAATGGTAGCAGGAAATCCAGCTTACTTGTATTTGAACCAGGGAAATTGGAGCTTCGCTAGGGTTCCGGCTCCATTTGGGTTGTATTCTCCGGCTTCCGTTGCTGTAGGTGATCTCAATGGGGATGGATTTTTAGACGTTTATGCCAACTATAGTTTTACCAATGATTTCCCACAACGGGATAAGATTTACATTAACCAAGGCAATTCCAACTCCTATATATCCTTTAACTTGGTAGGGGATGCGCCTAATACGGATGCCATAGGTGCGTTTCTAACCCTTTATTCTAAGGCTGGACTCCAATCTCGTGAATTGATTGCCGGAGAAAGCTATGGTATATCCAATAGCCACTTGGTTCATTTTGGATTGGGTAGCGTGCAAAAGGTTGATTCTGTGGTTATTCATTGGCCGGATGGAACGGTGAATACTTTTCGTGATCTTCGTATTAATACCGTCAACACCTTGGAAAAAGGCGGATGTCATTCTGTTATGAAATCGTTGAATTACAGTTCATTGGAGTTGCTGTGTGTAGGGGATACTTTAAGGATATCTGCTCCTACTGATGCGCATGCTATTGTCTGGATGGATGGCGATACATCTCGTGATAAGAGGGTGGTACAACCCGGATTGTACAGTGCAAAATGGCGCAATACCCAAGGGTGTATAGAATATAGTCGTCCGGTCACGTTTGTTCACAGTGAAGTCCCTACACCAAGAATTGAATTTTTAAAGGGGGAGGAGGTTAATTGTGAAGGAACTGAAGTTGTCCTTGGAATGAAGAGCCAATTGGCAGGAAAATGGTATGGTAGAATTCGCACCGATACCCTTCGGGTATTGTCCAATAGTAAGGTGTATTTTACGGATACCAATAGATGTGGGACATTTATCTCAGAGGTGCAAGAAGTCTCTTTTGTCACTCCTCCCGTTCCTCCTCTGGTCCAGGATGTACATGTAAAAAGGGGGGACCAAGCAGTGCTTGTATCTGATCGGGAGGATACCTATTGGTATAACGATAAGGAGGATAATACTCCGGTACATTTTGGTTCACGTTGGGTGCTTCCGGGCATAATGCGAGACTCTACCGTTTGGGCAGGGCGAGTTTTTGAATACAAATATGGTGTAGGTCATTATGGACTTTCACTTAATCAAGCGAAAGATCTAGGGTACCATGTAGGCAGGAAGAATGTCTCTACTTACTTTACCGTTCAGAAAGATATGATATTGCATTCTGTTAGAACGAAGACGGATATGCCGGGACGGAGGACCTTCGAAATATTTGATCCAGCCGGTCAAATGGTATTTCAGAAAACTATTGCTCTTGACACAGGGATGAATACGATTTTAATGGACGTCCCCTTATCTGCAGCTAAAGGAAGCTATCGCATTTCGACCAATAGAGATACCAATATGCAGGTTCTGGGGACGGTAAGTCCTCGATTGGTGCGCAGTGTTGTGAATTTCGGCTATCCTTACCTGGGCGGTGGGCTCTTTCGAATTGAACGGAGTTCTCTTTCCCCACATGCGTATTATTATTTTTACGACTGGGAGGTGATGCGGATGCCTTTAGCTTGCTCCGGAGATAAAGTACCTGTTCATATTATCGTAGATACATCATTAGGTGTCATGTCTTCCCATTTGGATGCCCAGTTAAATGTTTTCCCCAATCCGACATCAGAGGATGAATTGAATATAGATATCCCCGACGATTTTTTTGTCTTTCCCATTCATGCAAGTTTTCTATCCGTCGAAGGGAAGGAAATCCTTAGGTGTAGAATCAAGCATTCTCAATCAAATATTCTGGATATACATGAACTTTCCAGGGGGGTATATGTCTTGATGCTCTCGGACAAGTCAGGGCAATACTACATCCAGCGGATTGTTAAGTTATAAGCATATGATGCGCTTGCTTTTTTTTGTTGCTTGTTATATGTGCTTGTTCGAGCAAATTTTAGCCGTAGACGTTCTTAGGATTCCCGATGCCGGGTATGTTGATTCCCTTGGGCATTACAGATGGTTTGAAGGGATAAGGGATTCTACTTTCCGAGATGCTAATGGTATGAAATGGTTGAAATGGTGCGAGGATAGTATACGTTGGAGGAATGCGATCACCATTTATAAAGCCAATGTAAAATCCCTAATAGAATTGGGATATGATTCTATATTAGTGTTACAAAATATGGTATTATTTCATAGTGACCTACGACTATTTGATCATCTAACCCACTGTTTGCATCCGGAGTATTTTATTGAGGATTGGAGACCCGCGTTTAACAGTGCGGTCTTTCGATGGAGTGCAAGGAAGAAGAGACTTATTTCCAGGCCCGAGATATCCATAAAATTTTATCCGGTGAAAGGTGGGTTTGACCCTGCGAATGGAATGGGACTGGTAAAAACTAACCTTTTGGCTCATGTACTCGAAGCGTTTAAGAGCAAATGGGGCGATGTGTGGAGTTATATTTTGCATGTGTTTAACAAGACGCCCATTGATTCTACTTACCCAAAATACAATGTGTATTTGATAAATGCTAAAGGATATCTTATCTCCGATTGTCTAAAAGTAGGATCATAATCTGAAATTCTACGTAATTAACGGTGCTTTTATCTACGAGTATCGAAGGTTTTTTATGGTTATAAATATGGAGTTAATACGCAGAGAATAAATCACAAAGTAAAATGATTTTTTATATTTGAAGTTAAACAACAGAATAGATGTGCCGCTCCTACGGAGCTCAACTGCACCATTCAATATCATTGCTACAAAGGTATAGCTCCTCCGGAGCTATAAGCCAGCCTCAATTGGGCGCTCCCTTTTTAATTGACAAAGGACGAGTCCCTTCGGGACGATATCTTTGTAGAAAAAAAAGAACAACATAACGAATGCAAGCTCCGTAGGAGCGAAACCAAACCTATCTGGAAAAAAATTCGAGATCAAGATAAAAGTGCCGCTCCTACGGAGCTCAACTGCACGATGCAATATCATTGCTACAAAGGTTTAGCTCCTCCGGAGCTGCAACCAAACCCCAAAAGGGGCGATCCCTTTGTAACCGACAGCAGAAAGACAATGAGCCTAGTCCCGTAGGGACGAAATCTTTGTAGAAAAAAAACAACATAACGAATGCAAGCTCCATAGGAGCGCAACCAAACCTACGCTGTCACCCCCCCTACAAAAATATGTTCAGACGGTCAATGCCGTACAGGGCAAACAAAATCAAAAAATACAAAAGCGAGCTGAGATGTGCCGCTCCTACGGAGCTCAACTGCACTATTCAATATCATTGCTACAAAGGTTTAGCTCCTACGGAGCTGCAACCAAACCCCAAAAGGGAGCTCCCTTTGTAACCGACAGCAGAAAGACAAAAAGCCTAGTCCCGTAGGGACGAAATCTTTGTAGCAAACAAAACCATACCCAAGCCGAGCTCCGTAGGAGCGAAACTAGTCCTCGCCATACCAGGCAGAAAAAATCAAATATCTGAAAAATTCGAGAGCGAGCTGAGATGTGCCGCTCCTACGGAGCTCAACTGCACCATTCAATATCATTGCTACAAAGGTTTAGCTCCTACGGAGCTATAAGCCAGCCTCAATGGGGCGCTCCCTTTTTAATTGACAAATGACGAGTCCCTTCGGGACGATATCTTTGTAGCAAACAATACCATACCCAAGCCGAGCTCCATAGGAGCGCAACCAAACCTACGCTGTCAACCCCCTACAAAAATACGTTCAGGCGGTCATTGCCGTACAGGGCAAACAAAATCAAAAAATACAAAAGCGAAATGAGATGTGCCGCTCCTACGGAGCTATATTGCACCATTCAATATCATTGCTACAAAGGTTTAGCTCCTCCGGAGCTATAAACCAGCCTCAATTGGGCGCTCCCTTTTTATTTGACAAATGACGAGTCCCTTCGGGACGATATCTTTGTAGAAAAAGAACAACATAACGAATGCAAGCTCCGTAGGAGCGAAACCAAACCTATCTGGAAAAAAATCCGAGATCAAGATAAAAGTGCGGCTCCTACGGAGCTCGACTGCACCATGGATTTTCATTGCTACAAAGGTATAGCTCCTCCGGAGCTATAAGCCAGCCTCAAAGGGGCGCTCCCTTTGTAACCGACAGCAGAAAGACAATGAGCCTAGTCCCGTAGGGACGAAATCTTTGTAGAAAAAAACAACATAACGAATGCAAGCTCCGTAGGAGCGCAACCAAACCTACGCTGTCACCCCCCTCCAAAAATACGTTCAGACGGTCATTGCCGTACAGGGCAAACAAAATCAAAAAATACAAAAGCGAGCTGAGATGTGCCGCTCCAACGGAGCTCAACTGCATGATGCAATATCATTGCTACAAAGGTTTAGCTCCTCCGGAGCTATATACAAGTCCGAAAGGGGCGATCCCTTTGCAACCGACAGCAAAGAGACAAAAAGCCAGTCCCGTAGGGACGAAATCTTTGTAGAAAAGAATGACATAACGAATGCAAGCTCCGTAGGAGCGCAACCAAACCTACGCTGTCACCCCCCTACAAAAATATGTTCAGACGGTCAATGCCGTACAGGGCAAACAAAATCAAAAAATACAAAAGCGAGCTGAGATGTGCCGCTCCTACGGAGCTCAACTGAACCATTCAATATCATTGCTACAAAGGTATAGCTCCTCCGGAGCTATAAACCAGTCTCAATTGGGCGCTCCCTTTTTAATTGACAAATGACGAGTCCCTTCGGGACGATATCTTTGTAGAAAAAGAACAACATAACGAATGCAAGCTCCGTAGGAGCGAAACCAAACCTATCTGGAAAAAAATCCGAGATCAAGATAAAAGTGCGGCTCCTACGGAGCTCGACTGCACCATGGATTTTCATTGCTACAAAGGTATAGCTCCTCCGGAGCTATAAGCCAGCCTCAATTGGGCGCTCCCTTTGTAACCGACAACAAAAAGACAAGAAGCCAGTCCCTTCGGGACGAAATTTTTGTAGAAAAAGAACAACATAACGAATGCAAGCTCCGTAGGAGCGAAACTAGTCCTTGCCGTATCAGGCAGAAAAAATCAAATATCTGAAAAAATACGAGACCCAGCTGAGATGTGCCGCTCCTACGGAGCTCAACTGCACCATGGATTTTCATTGCTACAAAGGTTTAGCTCCTACGGAGCTATATAAGCCCGAAAGAGGCGATCCCTTTGTAACCGACAGCAGAAAGACAAAGAGCCTAGTCCCGTAGGGACGAAAACTTTGTAGAAAAAGAACAACGCTTATACGAGGGGCATTAC
>JALSTN010000184.1 GCA_026983735.1 Saprospiraceae bacterium
CATCGATGAAGAGGGTCAACTCCAACTCAACTTTGAGGATGATATCGTCGTCGGTACTTGCTTGACTCATAATGGTAATATCATCAGCGAACGAATAAAAAAATTCTATCAATCCGCATAGCTTTTTCATCCAAGTTATTCTTGCTAATATTTTAAATTATCTACCATGCAATCAATCATTGAATTTTTTCTGCACAATAGAGACTTTGTATTTTTAGTCATCCTCATGATCTTTCTCGGAATCGAAGTTATCTCACACGTCCCTGCAGTACTTCATACTCCACTTATGTCCGGAGCCAATGCCATTCACGGTGTTGTCATCATTGGCGCGATTATCATTATGGGACACAGTGATCCACATGACTATCTTTCCCTGACTCTGGGCTTTATATCCGTCATCCTCGGAACCCTCAATGTCGTTGGAGGATTTGTCGTCACCAATAGAATGCTCGAAATGTTTAAAAAGAAAAAATAACTCCTTAGGTTCTCTTGGTATGAAATGGCAACATTTCATACTAACCTCCAACCCTATCTGTGGAAGGGAACTCAACGATTAAAAAGAATAAAAACCATGTTAAATCAACACTTTTTACTAGAAATCTCCTACTTGCTCGGTTCCATTACTTTTATCATCGGTTTAAAAAAACTCAGTCATCCGGAAACCGCTAGAAATGGAAATCTCCTCGCTGCTGCAGGAATGGGACTCGCTATCCTGGCCACGATCTTCTTTCATCAAAAAGAAGGGCACTCCATCGGCAATATCCCTTGGATTATAGCCGGAATGGTCATAGGTACTATCATCGGTTGGCTGATGGCGATGAAAGTCAAGATGACCGCCATGCCCCAAATGGTCTCTTTCTTCAATGGGATGGGAGGAGCATGTGCCGCTATTATTTCACTCGTCGAATACAATACCCACGGAACCCATGATCCGGGTTTTAGCTGGATGGTCTTCCTGGGATTAGTTATAGGTTCGGTCTCCTTTAGTGGTAGTATGGTCGCATTTGCCAAATTGGACGGCAAGATCAAAGACATTTTTACAAGTGCATTTACTTATATCAATATAGTACTTCTTCTCTCCATTCTCGGATTAGTCGTTTGGGGAGTTTATGGGCACAACCCCTTGGGGGGCCATCTGATTTGGGTCCTGTTGGCCTTGTCTTTGCTCTATGGTGTCCTCTTCGTAATGCCCATCGGAGGAGCAGATATGCCTGTCGTCATCTCCTTACTTAACTCATTTACCGGCGTGGCTGCAGCTATGGGGGGATTTCTATATAACAATACGGTTATGCTCACAGGGGGAATTCTCGTAGGTTCGGCCGGTACTATCCTAACCCTCCTCATGACCAAGGCAATGAACCGTTCCCTTCTCAATGTCATCATCGGTTCCTTCGGTGGAAGTGCAACGGCTAAAGGAGGAGCCTCCGGAGACAAAAATGCTAAAGAAACTACTGTTACCGATACAGCAATTATGTGCGGTTATGCAGCCAGAGTCTGCATTGTCCCTGGTTATGGATTGGCTGTAGCTCAAGCCCAACACGCTTGCCACGAACTCGAAAAATCACTTGAAGAAAAAGGAGTAGAGGTGTACTATGCGATCCATCCTGTAGCGGGACGAATGCCCGGTCATATGAACGTCTTGCTCGCAGAAGCAGACGTATCTTACGATAAACTACTAGAGTTGGAAGATGCTAACGCCCTCTTGCCTAATACCGATGTCGTTCTGGTAATTGGGGCCAACGATGTGGTCAACCCTCTTGCTGAAACCGACCCTTCCAGCCCCATTTACGGGATGCCCGTCGTCAAAGTATGGGAAGCTAATCGCGTTGTCGTTATCAAACGCTCCCTTAGCCCGGGATACGCTAAAATCGATAATCCACTCTTCTATATGGATAAGTCTTGGATGCTCTTCAGCGATGCTAAAAAAGCCCTTAATGCACTGGTAGCAGAAGTGAAAAATATCTAGCTCTTTCCATTCATCTATACAAAACGAAGAATAACCCGATGACCTTAAGTTAGGTGATCGGGTATTTTTTTTGTTTAACCGCTTTTATCTTTGTCTTTGCCAACAAATAGGGAATTTCTACCCTTTCCAATAGACTAAGTAGCATTTCAAAAGCGTATTATATTAATCTTTTTACCTTTGCGCTTTTTTATTTCTAACAAAAACAATAATCATGAGCTTTATAGGCATCAAAAATCCAAAGGCTTCCCTAACCGATTATGGCATCCTCAATCCTTCAAATGAATACTGGAACCTTAATCCGGAAGAATGGATGGAATTAACCATAAAAAAAGACCTCGGCGTCCTTAGTGATACCGGAGCCCTCACTGTAAATACCGGAAAATTTACAGGTAGAGCCCCCAATGACCGCTTTATTGTCAAAGATGATATCACCGCCGATACCGTAGATTGGAATGCGATTAATATGCCCTTCTCACCTGTGGATTTTGACTGCCTATACGATGATGTTACCGATTATCTACAAAACAAGGACCTCTTCATCAAAGATGGTTATGCCTGTGCAAACGAAGATTATAGACTTGATATTAGAGTTATTAGTACTTTGCCCTGGAGTGCCCTATTCGCCAATAATATGTTCCTCAGACCGGAGCGTTCCGAATTTCCTGATTTTGATCCGGAATGGGTCATAATTCAAGCCCCCGATTTTAAAGCTACCCCGTCAAAACACCATACACCGAGAGAGAACTTTGCAATTATCAACTTTACCCGAAAGCGAATTCTCATAGGAGGAACCGGATATACAGGAGAAATTAAAAAGGGAATCTTCTCTGTACTCAACTATATCCTGCCACAACAACAAAATGTCCTCTCTATGCACTGCTCCGCTAATGTAGGAGAAGCCGGGGATGCAGCTGTTTATTTCGGATTGTCCGGAACAGGGAAAACCACTTTGTCTGCCGACCCCAATCGCTTTCTCATCGGTGATGATGAACATGGATGGGGTAAAGATGGCGTATTCAACTTCGAAGGGGGATGCTATGCCAAAACAATAGACCTGAGTGCAGTAAAAGAACCGGACATCTATAAAGCTATCCGACATGGTGCAATGCTCGAAAATATTATCTTCTTCGAAGGTACCCGAACACCTAACTATGAAGATATTTCTATCACCCAAAATACCAGAGTATCTTATCCTATCTACCACATAGATAAAATTCAGCCTTCCTGCCAAGGACCACATCCCAAAAATGTCTTCTTCCTTACAGCGGATGCCTTTGGGGTGCTGCCTCCTATCTCTAAACTGACCAAAGAGCAAGCCATGTACTATTTTATCTCGGGCTATACTGCTAAAGTAGCTGGTACAGAAGAAGGTATTACAGAGCCGGTAGCTACATTCTCTGCTGTTTTCGGTGCCCCGTTTATGCCTTTACACCCCACCCAATATGCTGAAATGCTCGCTGAGCGAATGGAAGCACATGGTGCTAATGTATGGCTGATTAATACCGGATGGGTAGCTGGTCCTTACGGTACCGGTTACCGCATTAATCTTCCTTACACTCGTGCTATGGTTAGCGCTGCATTGGATGGAGCTCTTAATCAAGTAGCCTACGATACCTTGGATGTGTTCGATCTGCGCATTCCTACTTCTTGTCCGGGCGTCCCCTCTGATTTACTCAATCCACGTTTGAGTTGGGACGATAGAGCCGCTTACGACCAACAAGCGCGAAAGCTCGCTAGTCTGTTTATAGATAACTTCAAACAATTCGAAGATAAAGCAGAAGCAAAACTCGTACAGGCTGGACCTAGAATCTAATAGACTATCCCCCGTCTGTTTGATTTTTTTGAACTCCTTTTATTTTTTTATGTTAGGAGGTTAGAAAGCGTCCATCTAATCCTTTTTGTGCATGCCGAAGGCGAGACAATGGAATTATTTGCTCATTAATAATCTATTAAAATGAAGAAAACCTTTATATTGACCATCGTTTATGTTTTTGCAATAACTCAAGTGATAGGACAGGGAATTGAGTTTGGCCACAGTTGGGAAGAAGCTCAAAAAAAAGCCAAAGAAGAGAATAAAATCATCTTCGTCGATGCGTATGCCAGCTGGTGTGGTCCTTGTAAAAGATTAGCTAAAAAAATATTTCCATTAGAAGAGGTAGGCAGTTTCTTCAATGCTCATTTTATCAACCTCAAACTCGATATGGAAAAGCCCAATGCCAAAGCATTCCGCAGTAAACATCCTGTAGGAGCTTATCCCACGCTCTTCTTTATCGCTCCAGATGGCAAAGTAGTCCATAAGGTAAGAGGTGCACCGCGTACTTCTGATGCCCTCATCGCACAAGCCCGGCTGGCCTTCAACAAATTCGACCCTACTCAGGATCTTCAAAAACAATACGAATCGGGTGCACGAGATAAAGCATTTTACTTAAAGTATGTGACAGCCTTGAGAAAATCAGGAAAGTCAACAGCGAAACTACTCAATGAATATCTAAAAATGTATCCAGACCTCTCCTCAGAGGAAGATCTAAAATTTGTTTTTGAAGCGACGGAATCCTGCGACTCCAAAGCCTTTGACTTGGTTGTCAAAAACAAAAAACGGATCCTCGCCCTTGTCGGTGAGACACAGTTTCGAGCAAGGGTAGCAGAGGCCTGTCAAAATACCGTCTCCAAAGCCATAGACTTCAAAGTAGAAGACCTACTCCGGGAAGCTAAATCCAAAATGAAACAACACAATCCGCTCGAGTATGACCGATTTTCTATCGATGCAGATATGCAATACTACAGTGCTCTTAAAGACAGTAAAAATTATCTCAAGGCTGCAAAAAAATACGTCAAAAAATACACAAAACACAACTTGCATAAACAATACCTCACCGCTCATAAAATATTTAAAACCTTCCCTCTGGACAAAAAGGTAATCTCCTATGCGAATAAACTATTAGCCAAAGCTGCTGACATCGGTGGAAGACCTGAATACCTCGTCCTCCAATCCAAACTCCTCTTCAGCCTCGATAAAAAGAAAGAAGCGCTAAGCGCTGCCAAAAAAGCATTAGCATTGGCTGGAGAGTATGGAGAAAAAACCAATACCATCCAGCAACTTATCGGAACCATCCAAGGTAAGCTCAATGACGAAAATAAATAATTCACCGTGCTATACCTCCTCCCTACACCGATCGGAAATCTAGGCGATGTTACTCTTCGCGCTTTAGAGATATTGAAACAAGTAGACCTCATCCTATGTGAAGACACACGGATAACCTCCCGTCTGCTCCAACAGTATGATATCAAGGCCAAACTCCTACCATTTCATACCCATAATGAACACCATAAACTCTCCCAAATTATCGACCAGCTAAGAGCCGGCGCTGACATTGCCCTCGTTACGGACGCTGGCTCCCCCGGGATTTCAGATCCAGGTTATCTGATAGCTAGAAGTTGTATAGATGAAGGAATTCCTTTCGATGTCCTACCCGGAGCTACCGCCTTTGTCCCCGCTCTCATTCATTCCGGTCTTCCGGCGCATCGTTTCCATTTCGAAGGATTTCTCCCCCATAAGAAGGGAAGAAATACAAGACTCCAATATCTCGCTACTCTCCCTGATACCTTTATTCTTTATGAATCTCCATTAAGATTGCTCAAGTGCCTAAATCAATTAGCGGCACACTGTGGTCCAGAACGTCCTGCTGCCATCTGTAGAGAATTGACTAAGATGTATCAACAAGTACAAAGAGGCACGCTCTCTTCCCTCATTCAAGCTGTCAATGAAAAAACCTTTAAAACCAAAGGGGAAATGGTTATCGTAGTCCATGGATTATAGGCACTTTATTTCTCTCTCTGAGTGATACTTATTCGCATAGCTCTTAATGCCGGCAGTACACTCGCTATAAGCCCGATACTCAATACGGTTCCTCCTACAACTAGCCCATCGGTCCATCTAAAACTAAGTGGGTAGGCATCGATTACAAATCCTTCCGGTATCGTAACTAACCCGACATTCTTCTGAAGCCAATACAGAATTAACCCTAGCACTAATCCGGCCAATAATCCATAAATAGAGATTAATAAACCCTCCGTTAAGAATATATTGCGCACCTTCGTGTCCGTCGCTCCCATCGCTTTGAGAATGGCAATGTCCTGCTGCTTGCTCAAGACAATCATCCACAATGCTCCGATTATATTAAATGCTACAAGCAACATCATCAGTGCAAAAAGAGCAAAAAACATCCATTTCTCTAATCGCATCAATTTGTAATATGCCTCGTCTTGCTTTCTCCGATCTTTGACTTTGTAGTCCTTTCCTAATCGGGCAGCCAATGATTTCATAACAGATGCACCCTCCGCCCCATCTACCAAACGTACTTCAAGGGAACTACTCTTGTCTTTTATATTCAACAAATCCGCAACAAATTCAAATGGGGCCAAGACGTATTGGATGTCGATCTCTTGCTGAACCGCAAACACACCCGAGGGCATGAGAAACAAAGTTTTGAAGGGTTTATCCAGTGGTCCTCTCTTTTTTTTCTTGGGCATATATACCGCTACCGGAGTTAGGGCCTCACGGGGTCCAATTCCCAGCTTCAGTGCGCTCGCCATCCCCACCCCAAAAACACCACGGGGCTCCTCTCCCACCCCCTGAAGAGAATACATGCCATCTATTATCGACGAATCTATCCGCGTAACCTTTGAAAATAATGAATCCACCCCTTTGATTACCCCAAACTGCATATTGTCGACATATCGAAAGAGCGCTACCTCCTCTAGAGATTTAGACACCTCGGCTACCTCCTCTTCCGCCTTTATTACCGCGATTAAACGGTCAGGATGATCGAGGTATTTCCCCTCCGAAGCTACGATCTTTATATCCGGATTGAAATGGCTGACCATCTCGCCCAATAAATCTTCAAACCCGTTAAAAACAGATAATACCAGAAAAAGAGCCGCCGCCCCGATCGCTATCCCAAACATCGATAATCCGGTGATAATGTTGATCGTGTTGGCATTCTTCTTTCCAAAGAGATACCGGCGTGCCATATGCCATTCTAACCTCATCAATGCTTCTTTAAGGCTCTGTATATGATCGATTGCACCTTCTCCCGGATCTCTTCTTTATACATTGCCCTGTTTTTCATATCCGGATAGGTACGGTTAGATAGAAATACATACACTAGATTATATTTGGGGTCAGCCCATACCGTCGTCCCGGTAAATCCATAGTGGCCAAAGGCTTCGGAAGATACCTCTTTAGCTACATTCAAGTGATTATCGGGATCTAATTCCTTCATATCAAATCCGATGCCTCTACGAGAAGCATACTTATAACGATGCGTAAACGAGTCGATAACCGTCTGTGATAAATACCTCTTTCCGCCATAGGTGCCTCCATTGAGTAGCATTTGGAATACGGCTGCTAGATCCGCCGCATTACTGAATAAACCGGCATGTCCACTCACCCCATCCATCATCGCTGCTCCCATATCATGTACAAACCCCTGTATGCGATTCATTCTAAAATAATGGTCCTCCTCTGTCGGAGGGATGCGATAGGGAGAAATCCCTCGTCTCAGTGGATTATATCCTATATTTCGCAATCCCATAGGATCGTAAAAACGACGCCTTACATACTTATCCAGCCGCTCCCCGCTTAGTACTTTAACGGCTCGAGCAGCCATATACAGCCCCAAATCACTGTATTTGTACCCGTATTTTTCCCGCAAAGGTGACTGAAGAATGCGCTTCCAAATACTATCCGGATACCAGTCCGTGATATACATCTTTTGACATACTTGATTGGGAAACTCCGGGGAAGGGGCGTAGGAGTAATACTTACTCTTGGGCAGTATCGTTCCCTTCGGGGTGCAGATAATCGTAGAGCGATAAAATGGAATCCAAGGCTTCAGACGTGCATGATGTGCCAAAATAGCTCGAAAGGTTAAGTTGCCTTTATCCGTTGTATCCGCCTCCGGAAAGTATCTACTAATCGGAACATCCAAATCAAACTTCCGCTCATCCCATAACTTCATTAGAGAAATGGTAGTAGCTGCCACCTTGGTTACCGATGCCAGATCATAAATATCTCCCAATGACACCGGTCGTTTCTTTTTATAAGTATGGTATCCATATGCTCTGTGAAATACAATCTTACCCTCTTTGGCAATCAACACCTGTGCTCCGGGTGCTATTTTCTTCTCGATCATGTAGGCCAAAATCGAATCTATCTTCTCAAGCGTATCCGAACACAACCCCGTAAACTCAGGAAGAACATATCCCATCCTTTGGCTTCCTGCCCGTTGAATCCCGGTTCCAAATCTACTCCTCTGACTGGCTGTTACAGGGAGGTGACCCTTGAAAGCTACCGCTCCAAATAAAGCTTGTGCCGCCATATCTTGAGCGATCTCATCTTCACTATATGCCATTACCACCGTCCCTATCCGATCAAAAAATGCTAAACTATATGGGCTTCCAAATACAGTGAGAATCACACGAGTATGATGTGCCAGCGAATCAATCAAATCCCTGGCACCATAGGAAATATTAAAATCCTTCTTCTTGTACTTGTTCATCTGATGCACACTGATCACCACTATATCTCGATCCTTCAATTCCTTCAATAATCGCTTGCGGGTCGGAGGAGGACATGGCTGGCTGCAAGTAAAATGATCAAAAGAACCAAAGGCATTTAACCGCTTTTGAAAAACGGTTTTTTCCGGTGTCCCAATGCTGAGTGTTGCCTTTGACTTGGCGGTATTGAGACGATCGAGTAAATGATCCTCATCCCGTACCAATGTTATAGCATCCGCTATCAACCTCGACTTTAAAGCCATTGCATCCGCCGTGATGATGTCATCATACACCTGTTCTTCTTTTAAGGGTATGAAATGGTCAAGTCCATGCTTGTATTTGGCATGAAGGATCTTTTTGACCGATGTCTCTAATCGCCATTCGGGAATCCTTCCATCTGTGATGGCTTTTGTCAAAGCCCTTATCGCCTGAGGGACATCTTGCGGAAGAACTAAGACATCATTGCCTGCTTCAAAAGCCAATACCTCAATCTCCCCTTCGGGATGATACTTAGCCACCCCCTGCATATCCAATGCATCCGTGAATATTAACCCTCTAAAGCCTATCTTCTTTTGCAATAAATCTGTTACCGTCTCTTTGCTTAACGTCGTCGAAAATCCGGGTTTTATCCCCAATGCCGGTACGTTGAGATGCGCTACCATAGCACTCTCTGCTCCCTTTTCCATCAATACCTTAAAGGGAAATAATTCCAGACTATCCAATCTTCGCATACCATGAGGGATGACCGGCAAATCCTTGTGCGAATCTACATCGGTATCCCCATGCCCCGGAAAATGCTTCAAACAAGCCATCACCCCCCCATCTTGTAAACCCTTCATGTAGGAATATCCCTTGGCTGTAACATTGACCCGATCCTCTCCAAACGAACGGTCATTAATGACGGGATTGTCCGGGTTATTATTGATATCTACGACAGGGGCAAAATTAACCTGAACACCGATTCGCTTTAGTTCCCTTGCTACCTCAAGTCCCATTTCGTATATCATCTTGTTCTCCTCCAACGCGCCAAGCATGAGCTGCCTGGGAAAACTAATACTCCGTTGTTTAAACCGCATCCCCAATCCCCATTCTGCATCCAAAGCAATAAGGAGCGGCACTTTTGACCTAGTCTGATAATCATTAATAAGTTGGACCTGTCGTCGAGGAGCTCCTTGAAAAAAACACAATCCACCGATGTGGTACTTTTCAATATAATCGCGTATCTGCCTTTCGTGTCCAGCCTCTCCTTTCGAATAGGCCCTTACCATCAGCAATTGCCCGATCCGCTCTTGTAAATTCATCGATCCGTAGACAGAATCTACCCAATTCCGCTCCTTTTCATACCCACTCTTTATACTGTCCTTAGGATAGGTCTCAACCCTTTTTGCTCCTGAACTCCAAGCGACCAATAAGGTCATAAATAAATATGAAAATAGCCTTATCATCTCTTATTAATTGATTATCTACTTATTGTCTTCTTTACCCTTAAACATCTCGGCTTGATTCGCATAATACGCTGCCGAATCCAATTGATTCATAAACCGGTATGAAATGCTGATGTTTTGATATAATTCGGCTTCCTGAGGTGCATACTTCAACGCTACTCTAAAGTAACGAATGGCTTCCGGGTAATGTTTTAAAACACCATGGGCTACCCCAAGGAGTCGATACAATTCCGGATCGTCCTTTTTTATCTGTATCGCTTGCTCCAAATATCGGATCGCACCAGATGCATCCCCTGCTTTTTCTCCACGGTATTTAGCGGCTTCCATGTAAACTAAAAATAAAGTCTCTTCAAAATCTTTCTTTCCCCCTGATAGTTGCAATGCCGAACTCAAAGAGGAAATGGCTCCGTCGAAATCCTCTAATCCGTACTGTGCGAGACCCATTATATAATACGCCCCCGAATAAGCTGGGTGTATTCGTATTGCCTCCCGTTCATGTAGGAGTGCTTCTTCGTAATATTTTTTCTTCTTCTCCTTGTTTTCGATCTTGGCAGCTGCATCTACCAAGGCGCCGGCAGCTGCATTTCTCGCTTTGGCACTGTTGGGGGATACATTGACATCATGGGTGAAAAGTGTGAAATCATCCTTCCATACCGGAACCCGCGTCCACGTCTTAGCAAAATATCCCAATAGAATCACTACAACTATGCTTAAGAAGGGAATCTCATTCTTCTTCTTGCTCCTTACCCATACAATCCCTACTAAAAAACTTATTGCCAATGTGGAATAAAAAGCAAATCGCTCTCCCATGTGTGTACCAATAGGAAAAAATACATTGCCCACAATAAACATAGGTACTATATATAACATCGGCACCAATGCCCAAACACTCCGTCTCACCAACCCATACAGTCCGGCGAACACCATCCCGGTTATCACTACCCATCCCAATACTACATGTATATCGCCCGGACCGGTAATGGGAATTACCCTGGGATAGTAATCATGCGTCAACGGATGAGGAAATATCATCAGTTTGAAATATATCCATTGGGTATATAGAATACTGGAAATTCGCTCCATAGGGGCAAAGGGCACATACCTATTTCCCACGACCTTCAAAAAAGGATTATTCATCAACTCCTTAACAGGTCCCGTAGATATTCCGGCTCCTAACACCCAAAACCTAACAGCTAAATACACCGCAATTCCTGAAAATATTCCGGTTGCACGCGAGAGGGATTCCGAGATATTTTTTCCGACAACAAGGTACAGCAACGCAGGGGCCCAAACTACTAATACAATTGCATTTTCTTTAGACAGCATCGCTAAAAAAGCCAGTAATCCGGATAAAAAATAAAACTTCAATCCTCCCTCTTCCTTCAGCATTAAATAAAGTGCCCCAATGACAAAAGCCAATGACAATATCTCATCTGCCCCTTTAATATTGGCGACTACCTCTACATGAAGCGGATGTATGGCAAATATACTTGCACCGATCCATGCACCGATCTCATACAAACTCCCCTCTTTTCCCACACGCTTCAAAACTTCTATCAGCAGGAAGTAAACCAATAATACTAACCCCAAATACATCCCTATATTTACCGCATGAAAAATACCCGCACT